>NZ_CP152427.1:315000-615000 GCF_038971285.1 Bacillus paramycoides | reverse complement strand
CGTACTACTTTATTTTGTTTTAATTTCGTTAAATGTTGCGAAACAGTTGATTGTGGAATTTCTAACACTTCCTGTAATTGTGTTACATTACAAGTTCCACGTTGCATTAGTTCCATTACTAGACGTAGACGCAACGGATGCGCTAACGCTCTTAACATTTGTACATCTTCTTCTGAAATACGACATTCGAATTGATTTTGGCTCATAAAGTTCCCCTCATTTTCGTTTTTATTTTCTTTTTATTTATTTATATATCTGTTCTTATATTTCCTGTTACGACATAACTTTATCAACTTATAAAGCCGAAAATTTTTTCCATCTTAACCAACAAAGAACTCAGGAAAAATTCCTTGCTGATTTTGAATATTATACTATATGATATAACGAAAAAGCAAAATAGCGGGCTGCAAATACTTTGCTTGCAAACGTTGTTTTATCAGGCTTTTTGTTATATTTTCACCTCATTGCAATGTGCAGTAATGATATCGTAAAATACCATCTATAATTGATAACCTTTCGTAAAGTAGTTGGCGTATATTTAACCTCTTTGTTACACTAAAAGGAATTTTCAGTAAAAAAGGATGCCGTAACATTAAAAATTAACTCATTGCTTTTTAATTCGTATTTAATAGCTTGAACTGTGACGGAATACTTCCTATTAGATGTATTCACTGTCCCCTTTCTAACTTGATCAAATAGGACAAGCTATACCATTTCATATAATGATGGTCTCTCATATAGAACTTTAGGATCAATAATGTATAAACAACTAAAAGAATATGCAAATAATTTCTCTAGCCCGCTCAAATCTATTTGAACAGGCTTTTTGTCTACTTTATGAACAAAGCATTTCTTTTAACACTATTATGGAATAATTATACTTTTTTACGTTGACAATAGTGTTGAAGGAGAATATACTAAGCATGTAAGTCGATTGTGAATAGTTTCACAAATAATGTGAATTTCTTCACATAAAATAGATAGGAGTTGTCATTATTATGAGTACTTGGACACAAATTTATGACCCATTAAACAATATTTGGTTATCTGCTCTAATCGCAGCACTTCCAATTTTTTGCTTCATTATTTGTTTAGTGGGATTCAAAATGAAAGGTTACATGGCTGGGCTTTACAGTGTAATTGTTGCTATTATTCTTGCTATATTTGTTTATAAAATGCCTACAACTGCAGCAGTAGCATCTGCCGGATTTGGTGTTTTATCTGGATTTTATCCAATTTGTACTATCGTTATCGCAGCTATCTTCCTTTACAAATTAACTGTTAAAACAGAACAATTCAATGTCATTCGTGATAGCATTTCAAGTATTACAAATGATCAACGTTTACAAGTATTATTAATCGCTTATTCTTTCGGCGCTTTCTTAGAAGGCGCAGCTGGTTTCGGTGTTCCGGTTGCTATTACAGCTGCATTACTTGTAGGTATGGGCTTTAATCCATTAAAAGCAGCGGGTATTTGCTTAGTAGCTAATATCGCTGGTGGCGCTATGGGGGCTATGGGTATTCCAGTTACAGTACCTGCACAATTAACTGGAATAGATGCATTAACTGTCGGTCGTCAAGCAGTTTACATTTTGCCATTCATTAGCATTGTTTTACCGTTCTTACTTGTTTCAATGGTAGATGGATTTAAAGGCATTAAAGAAACTTGGCAAGGTATTCTTGTAAGTGGTGTTTCTTTCGCAATTACTCAGTTCGTTGTAACTTACTTCTTAGGCGCTGAACTTACTAATATTTTCGCAGCAGTCGTAAGTATGGTCGCTCTTGCATTATTCTTACGTGTTTGGCAACCAAAATCTTCTGCTAAAGAAGAAAAGCAAGAAGAGAAAGAATCTCATACATTCAATCAAATTTTATATGCTTGGTCTCCATTCGTATTCTTAACTGCATTTGTAACAATCTTTAATTTAAAACCAATTAAAGCTTTATTTGCTCCGGATGGTCCATTAGCAAACTTAGTATTTAACATTCAATTCCCTGGTCTTCATAATCAAGTTATAAAAACTGCACCAATCACAAAAGCTGATACACCTTTCGCAGCGATTTTCAAACTAGATGTATTCTCTTCTACAACTACTGCGATTGTATTAGCAATTATCGTTTCACTTATCGTCTACCGTGTAAACGGCAAAATGATTAAAGAATTAATGATTGAAACAATAAAAGAATTAAAGGTTCCAGTATATACAATTTGTAGCGTTATCGCTTTAGCTTACGTAGAGAACTACTCTGGTATGTCATCTACACTTGGACTTGCATTCTCTTCTACTGGTAATGCATTCCCTATTCTTTCTCCAATCTTAGGATGGATTGGCGTATTCATTACAGGTTCAGTAGTATCAAGTGGTTCACTATTCGCACCACTTCAAGCAGTAACTGCCGATCAATTAAACATCGTCCCATCTACTCTCGTTTCATTAAACGTAGTTGGTGGCACAATAGCAAAAATGGTTTCACCACAATCTGTAGCAGTTGCTTGTGCGGCAGTTGGACTAGTTGGTAAAGAATCTGCTCTATTTAAAACAGTGATGAAATATAGTTTAATCTTCTTAGCTATTATTAGCTTACTTCAATTAAATGCTGTATTTAATATCTTTTAAAAATAAAACACCGATCCAAATGGATCGGTGTTTTTTCACATTACATCTTCTTATTCTTTAATAAAGAAGCACCAGCAATTTCAGGATGCGTCATTTCGAACGGATCTAAAATAATATCCAATTCTTCTTCTGTCAGTACACCATGTTCTAAACATAACTCCCTAACAGATTTTCCTGTTTCAATTGCTTCACGTGCAATACGCGATGCTGCTTCATAACCAATATGAGGGTTAACTGCTGTAATAATTCCAACACTTTTCTCAACATATTGCTTCAGCAATTCTTCATTTGCTGTAATTCCTTTAATACAATATTCACGGAATACACGGAATCCGTTATTCATAATACTAATAGATTGAATTAGATTAAACACGAGTACAGGCTCCATTACGTTTAACTCTAATTGTCCTGCTTCTGATGCTAAGCAAATTGTATGATCATTACCAATTACTTGGAAAGCAACTTGATTAATTACTTCTGCCATAACAGGATTTACTTTCCCTGGCATAATAGATGAACCTGGTTGACGGGCTGGCAATTGAATTTCCGCTAATCCAACACGTGGACCAGATGCCATAATACGAAGGTCATTCGCAATTTTAGACATGTTCATCATACATACTTTTAATGCCGCAGATACTTCTGTGTATGCATCTGTGTTTTGCGTTGCATCAACTAAATGCTCTGCACCAACAAGTGGGAATCCGCTAAATGTTCGCAAGTGTTTAACCACTTGTTCAATGTACGTAGGGTTTGCATTTAATCCTGTACCAACAGCTGTCGCCCCCATGTTTACTTCATATAAATGTTGACGAGACTGTTTAATTCTTTTTATATCACGCGCAAGCACTCGGCTATACGCTTCGAATTCTTGTCCAAGACGAATCGGAACAGCATCTTGTAAATGTGTACGTCCCATTTTAATAACGTGATCAAACTCTTTTGCTTTTGCACGGAACGCAGCATGAAGTTCTTCCATTGTAATAAGAAGTTCTTCTAACATCATAAGAGTTGCAATATGAATTCCCGTTGGAAACGCATCATTCGTTGATTGAGCCATATTCACATGCGTGTTTGGGCTAATCTTTGCATACTCGCCTTTTTCATATCCCATACGTTCTAACGCTCGATTAGCGATTACTTCATTTGTATTCATATTAATAGAAGTTCCAGCACCGCCTTGAATTGGATCTACGATAAATTGATCATGGAATTTTCCATCAACAATTTCTTGCGCTGCCTCTGCAATTTCATGTCCAATGTCTTTCGCTAAGTAGCCAGTATCCATATTTGCAAGTGCCGCCGCTTTTTTCACAATTGCCATTGCCGTAATGAGTGACGGATGAATGCGATATCCTGTAATTGGGAAGTTTTCTACAGCACGTAATGTTTGTACACCATAATAAGCTACATTTGGTACTTCCTTTTCACCTAAAAAGTCTTTTTCTATACGTATATCCTTTGTTGCTATCATTTTCATCACCTATACTTTTCATTCTAAATCCTTATCCAAAAAATTCGCCCTCTAAAAATACGAGTATCATGCAGAAGAATTTTTCAGTATCCACCTTCACTATATAGCACCTGTTTTGAAAGCGCAAACATTTATTTTTCTATATATACTTTTTATAAAGTGAAACTTTAATCAGTGGGGATTTTCTTCATCCCCCACTGATTATTAGTTGAACCAATCGGACTTTTATGGGCAGTTGATCCCCTACCTAAATTCTTTGCTTTCGCTGAATTTTGAGGTGGGGGTCTTACTGCCCATTAAAGTGGGATAAATATTCACAGAAAATCATTCTTCTACTTTCTTTACTTCCACTCGTTTAATTTGATGCATATCCTTTTCAAGAACTTTGAAAGAAAAGCCAGATTTCTTAATAATATCTCCTTCAGCAACGATTTGCTTTTGTACCATAATCCAGCCACCAATTGTATCTACATCATCAGCGATTAAGTGTATGCCAAATAAATCATTTATTTCACTAATAAGCACTTTTCCATCTACAATCTTACACCCTTCACTTATATGCTCTATAGGCGGGTGTTCATCTTCATCGTATTCATCTCGGATTTCTCCAACAATTTCTTCTAAAATATCTTCTAATGTAACGATCCCAGCGGTACCGCCATATTCATCATATAATACAGCTAATGGAATTCGTTTTCTTTGCATTTGTAATAGCAAATCATGAATAGGGATATTTTCTAACACTTCAATAACTGGCCTTGTATATGGCGTAATCGAGCACTCCTCGTCTCGATTACCATCCATATAACGAATAAATAAATCCTTTACATTCACCATCCCAATAATTTCATCTTTATCTTCACCAAATACGGGATATCTCGTATATTTTTCTTGTGCGATTATTTTAATATGTGTTTCAAATGGCTCGTCCTCATATAACCCTACAACTTCCGTACGAGGTACCATAATTTCCTTTGCAACTCTATTATCAAATTCAAAAATATTATTTACATATTTAAATTCTCTTTGATTAATCTCTCCGCTCTCATAACTCTCAGATAAAATTAATCGTAACTCTTCTTCTGAATGAGCAACTTCATGTTCAGAAGCCGGATGTAATCCAAATAACCCTGTCACAAGCCTTGCAGAACCATTTAAAGCCCAAATAAACGGATACATTACTCGGTAAAAGTAAATAATTGGCTTCGATAATAGTAAGCTAACTTGCTCCGCCCTTTGTATAGCAAGCGTCTTCGGAGCAAGTTCACCAATGACAACATGTAAAAACGTAATCACTGCAAAGGCAATAATAAAAGAAACGGTACTTGCAATTGCAGGAGAAAATTGTAGTTTTAAAAACAACGGCTCGAGTAAATGTTTTATAGTCGGTTCGCCTAACCACCCAAGCCCTAAAGCAGTAATTGTAATACCTAACTGACATGCTGATAAATACTCATCTAAATTTGAAGTTACTTTTTTGGCTGCCAATGCTCCTCGTCGCTTTTCACTAACGAGTTGATCAATACGACTGCTACGTACCTTAATAATTGCAAACTCAACAGCTACAAAAAAACCTGTTAATGCAATAAGGACAGCGACCATCAATAATTTTATAATATCCACATATGCCCTTTAGCTTTCTTAGCTAAAGTTACACCTCCTTTAAAAAAGAAGTTTCACTTTAGTTTCTTCATTTACACAAAAGCAACCCTATATAAAATTCACCAATTTTAAACCTCATACAATTCTAAAGGCAAGCCATCAGGATCTTGGAAAAAGACGAATTTTTTCTCCGTTATTTCATCCATACGTATCGCCTCAGTCTCAACACCACATTGATTTAAATGTTTCACAGCCTCTTCTATATTTGGAACAGCAAATGCTAAATGTCTAAGTCCAGCCGCTTCTGGAAAACTTGGGCGCTCAGGAGGATTTGGAAATGAAAACAATTCAATTTGATACTCTTCCCCTACACATAAATCTAACTTATAAGAATCTCGTTCCTTTCTATATACTTCATTTATCGCTTTAAAACCTAATATCCGGGTATAAAAATCCTTTGACAGCTCATAATTTGAACAAATAATTGCAACGTGATGCACTCCACATATATTCATGTTCTGTTTTCCTTTCTTTACCAAAGATGCATATTCTCCCTTGAAATGAAAAACATATATAGCAGAATATCTCTTTTAGGGGGTTTACTATGAAATTCATTACTTTTTTCGTGGGACTTATCGTTGTTTTCTTCCTTGCTTATATTGCTAGCAACAATAAGAAACACATTAAATTTAAACCAATTTTCATCATGCTTATTATACAGTTAATTTTAACCTATTTATTATTAAATACAGAAATCGGCCTCATACTTGTTCGGGTCATTTCCAGTCTGTTTACAAAGCTACTCGAGTATGCCGCTGATGGTATAAACTTCGTATTTGGGGGGCTTGCCAATAAAGGTGAAATGCCATTCTTCCTTACTGTACTATTACCAATCGTCTTCATTTCCGTCTTAATTGGTATACTACAACATTTCAAAATACTACCATTCTTTATTCGTTGGATCGGTTACTTCCTTAGCAAAATAAATGGTCTTGGGAAATTAGAATCTTACAACGCTATCGCATCTGCCATTGTCGGCCAATCAGAAGTTTTTATTACGGTAAAAAAACAATTAGCTCAAATTCCAAAACACCGTCTTTATACACTTTGCGCTTCTGCCATGTCAACCGTATCTATGTCTATCGTAGGTGCCTATATGACAATGATCGAACCTAAATATGTAGTAACCGCACTCGTTCTCAATTTATTTAGTGGATTCATTATCGTACTCATCATTAACCCTTACGATGTGAAAGATGAAGAAGATATTTTAGAAATTAAAGGCGAAAAACAAAGCTTTTTTGAAATGCTTGGAGAATACATTCTAGATGGCTTTCGCGTAGCCATCGTTGTCGGCGCTATGCTCATCGGATTTGTCGCATTAATGAGCTGCATTAATGACCTATTCCTCATTATATTCGGCATTACTTTCCAGCAATTAATTGGCTACGTATTTGCGCCTATTGCATTCCTTATTGGTGTACCAAGTTCTGAAATTGTCACAGCGGGTAGCATTATGGCAACGAAGCTTGTAACGAATGAATTTGTAGCCATGATGGACCTTAGTAAAATTTCGAACAGCCTTTCTCCTCGTACAGTTGGTATCATTTCTGTTTTCCTCGTTTCTTTTGCCAACTTTTCTTCTATCGGCATTATTTCAGGTGCGGTAAAAGGATTAAACGAAGAACAAGGAAACGTCGTTGCCAGATTTGGCCTTAAATTACTATATGGAGCTACTCTCGTTAGCATTTTATCTGCAATTATCGTAAGCATTATGTTGTAATTAGGTAAAATTTTATCATTTTCTTCTCCCTATCTTTTGTATACAATAACGAATAGATGTCTTTATAAATAATCAAGACATCTATTTTTTATACATGTACAATCGCTTTTATTTAGCGTACAATATTTTTTATGTGTTTGAATGCGCTTCTAGATGTATATACTTTGATAGTTTTAAAGGAGAAAAAATGATGAAATCCGATATGAACAAAGATACTCGAGCCAAAAAAGGACGCTCAAAGAAAAAACGCCTACTTTGGTTCCTGCTTATTCCATTACTGGTTGTAGCACTTGGAGCAGGGGGCTATTCCTTCCATATATACAGTAAAGCAAAGTCTGTGTTAAGTAATGCCTATTCTGAACTGGGCCGCGGGGATAAATCCAGCAAACGTGAAAAGGCCGTTAAACCTATGACTGATAACATTTCTGTACTCATTATGGGTGTTGATGAAAGTGAAATTAGGGACAAAAATTATGGAAAAGCGACTCGTACAGATGCGTTATTACTTGCAACAATTAATAAAAACGATAAATCTGTTAAGCTTGTCAGTATTCCACGTGACTCACGTGTCTACATTAAATCACGTGAAAAATACGATAAAATTACACATGCACACGTATTCGGTGGTGTGGACAGCACGATTGATACGGTAGAGAACTTTTTAGATGTTCCAGTTGATTACTATGTAAAATTCAACTTTAAATCATTTATTAAAATTGTTGATTCCCTTGGTGGTATTACTGTCGATGTTCCGGTTGAGTTTACAGAACAAAATAGTAAAGACGAAGCAGATGCAATTCACCTGAAAAAAGGACGTCAACATTTAAATGGAGAAGAAGCATTGGCACTAGCTAGAACTCGTCATATCGATAGTGATTATATGCGCGGTCAACGACAGCAGCTTGTTTTAGAAGCTATTGCTGAAAAAGCACTATCTCTTAATTCCATTAATAAGATCGGTGGTCTATTAGACGCAGTTGATAAAGACTTAAAAACGAATTTAACTTTTGATGATATGATGACAATTGCGAAAAATTCAATGGGTTCAAACTTAAAAATGGACAAATTGCAAGTAGAAGGTACTGATAAATATATAGGTGGTATTTATTATTACGTTCCAAACGAAAAAAGCGTCAATAACATTTCGACAAAACTACAAGAACATCTCGGTGTTACGAATAAAAATGAACATAAAAAATTATAATAAAAAGGCTGCTAGATCTTTCTAGACAGCCTTTTTATTATAATTTTCAACATATTTTTGTACACATTGTGACAAAAAGAGACAATTATTACAACAGTGTAACATTTTTTATAAAAACATTACACACATAGTGAAAATAATAGTATACTAGTACGTACATAATGTTATTTTCATCATTTTTATACAAAAAATGTAATACATATATTTATATAAAAATTTCTGGGGGGAAATAAATGAAGCTAAGTAAAATACTGATCGGTTCTGCAATTGCTGGGGGCATATTACTTTGTGCAGGCGGTGTTAGCGGATATCAATATGTATCTAAACTAAATAATCAATTAGATACTACTGCATTACCAAATACTACATTTGAAGGTATTTCTCTCGATGGAAAAAATAAAAAAGATATTCAGGCTATTATTAATCAAAAAATAACTGAGTTAGATCAAAAATCTCTTACTTACATATTCCAAAGTGATAAACAAACTTACACCTGGAAAGATTTAGGGGTAAATTATAAAGAAAAAGATATTATCGAAAAAATCTTTAAAGAACAAGAAGGCAACGCAATGAGTCGTTACAAAATGCGGAAGCAAGCTGAAAACGGTGAATTAAAACGTGACTACAAATTAACCCCTCAATTAAATACAACTGCTTATGAAAACTTTATGAAGGATAAATATAATGAAACATTAAAAAACCCCGTTAATGCAGAATTAAGTATTGAAGGTACTACAGTAAATATTAGTCAAAGTCAAAATGGAGAAAAAATCGATAAAGAAAAGTTAACTGATTTAACGCAGCAGGCCATTACTTCTGGCACACCTGACGTTACATTACCAGTTACACTATTAAAACCTGAACGTTCTACAGAGGATATACAGAAAATGGGGATTAAAGAAGTAATTGCTGAATACTCAACTCCGATGGCTGGTCGTAATGGGAATCAATCCTTTAACGTAAATAAGTCAGCTAATACTTTAAGTGGAGTTATTGTCGCACCTAATGAAACATTTAGTTTTAATGGCCGAGTTGGCGTAACTGATGCTGCACATGGTTACAAATCTGCAGCCGTATATTCACAAGGTAAAGTTATACAAAGTGCAGGCGGAGGCGTTTGCCAAGTTAGTAGTACTTTATATAGCGCAGCTTTAAGAGCAGATTTAGGAATTGTTTCTCGAAGCAATCATTCTATGCCCGTAAATTATTTACCACTTGGGCAAGATGCAGCAGTAGCAGATTATGGTCCAGATTTAAAATTTAAAAACAATACAGGCAATCATATTTATATTCAAGCGTTTTCAAATGGTGGTAGCATTACTACACGTATTTTCGGTACAAATACTGGTAAAAATGTTGAAGTTTCTTCTCAAGTAATTAGTAGGACTAATGATAAAATAACAGCCGTTACGTATAAAAAAGTTACACAAAACGGTGAAGTAATATCTAATGGGCAAATTTCAAAAAGCGTATATAAAAGCGCTCCAAAACAATAAGACGCTATCAAACGAACAAATTTCAAAAACAAAAAAGGCGTGATCTACTCACGCCTTTTTCTTTTGCAATAATAATAAAAAGGTTGCAAGATGGTCTTTCGTTTCTTCTAACGACCACATACGATTTCCTTGCTTCGCAGCTAATACGCACGCCTCTTCCCAGCCATCCTTTTTCTTCATATATAATAATTCATCGCGTAATTTCAAAACAATTTCTTCGTCTTCTTGCTCTATAAATTCTTCCATCACGCCTACTATTTCATCCTCATGGATACTTAGCGTACAATACGATTTGAAAAAATACTGTAATGTCTTATACATATTTACTCCCCCTTCTTATTTATCAGATGGATAAGAAGTAATGATTTTATATCCTAAATCTCCTGACTTATCTCTCGCTAAAACAGTAACAGTTTTGACTAACTTGTCTTTTACATTCATATTTTTCTTTATTACCGTTTTTCCAACCGGGAATGAATGTGTCGTATTTAATACGAGACGAGCCTCTTTAGAATTTTTTAACCAATCTTGAATTTCCTTATCATGCTGCTTCAAACTATCTTTTACAGCTTTCGTTGCCGTTTCCTTATCATAATATGTACTTGCTGCTGATACTTTATCTGTCTTCAAGCGGTTCTTCAAATCTTCTTCTGATTTGCCTACATGTCTTTCAATCGTATGACCATTTTTAGGTGGCCCTTCCATTTCATCTAAAATATTATCACTAATTTTTTCTACTGATGTCGATTGATTCCCTGTTTGTTTCTCTGTTTTTTGTTCTTTTCCTGCACATCCACTTAAGATCAGCATGAGTGCCAATAAACTACCCAAGAAAAGACTACTTATTCGTTTCATCGTATCACCTCTTTCATGATTATTATCGTAACTTTACTAAAAGTCAATTTCACATCGAAAAAACATACACATTTTTTAAATTCCTCACCTATTTTGCCATATTATCACCTAACTTTTATAAATTCGCTATTTTTGAGCCTCCTAAAAATATACCCCTATGTTTTTCTGATTATTTCCCGATTTAAAGAATCCCTAAAACCACCGAATAAACCCTTTAAATATAGAGTTTATTCGGTGTTTTTTCAAAAAAATAAATATACCCCCAATTTTATATACCTAATACCCATATAAGGTATATAAATGGTGTTTTATCGACGTTTTCTACATTATGTAAATTGGGACTTGCCTATATAATGAAAATATGGTGTAATGCAAAAAAAGATAAAGGATTTTAAACAATGGCTGAAACAATTCAAAACTTCTTAACAGACTATTATTCAATCGCAATTCCACTTAGTATTTTAATTAACATCGTTATTAGTCTTTTAGGTGTTATCCCTAGTATTTTTTTAACCGCTATTAACATACAGCTCTTTGGCGTAGTAAACGGAACGATTATTTCGATCGCAGGTGAGGCATTAGGGGCTATTATCTCGTTCTATATTTATCGTATAGGCCTTCAGAAATTCACTCACAGCAAAGTAAATAAGTACCCAAAGGTAGAACGCCTACTTTATGTAGAAGGTAGAGAGGCCTTTCTACTCGTTCTATCGTTTCGATTAATACCTTTCATCCCATCAAGTATCGTGACTTTATTTGCCGCTCTAGGCAAAATGTCATTACTCTCTTTCAGTATTGCCAGCACAATAGGTAAAATACCGGCTTTGCTAATCGAAGTATATTCTGCCTATCATGTCATGAATGGAACGAATGAAGCGAAGTGGATTGTCACAATCGCGGGGTGTGTTGGATTGTTTTATCTGTGGAAAAAATGGAGAAAAAAATAAAGAAGGAGCATAGGCTCCTTCTTTATTTTTGAGATATTTTATTAATAATAGTCTATTAAACCCTTAGTTTACACCAACAGCACTATATGATTGCTTCACTGCTGCTACTTCTGCAGAGTTAGCACCATATAAATCAGCTGCAGCTTGTACTAAACCAGCACGAGCTTGACTAAACGTAGTAGATTGAGTGAAATATTGCGTGTTTGCACGGTAATAAATCGCTCCTACTTTATCTTTGCCAATACCACTCACAGTCACACCGTAATGCGTGCCACCATTCGCTAATAAATAAGCCGCTTTGTTAATAATACCGCTATTCGTATGAACGCCACCATTGTCACTAGTACCAGTGTAACGCTTAGAGTAATGGTCTGGATCACCGTATTTCGTTGGATCACTCATAGAGCGAAGCGCATCTCCTGCTTTACCAGGCGTATAAATATCTTCCCCAATTTCCCAATCTGGATTACGGTTATCATAATACTCTACTAATGTACCAAAAACATCTGAAATAGCTTCATTTAATGCTCCCGATTCATTTTGATAAATTAAATCTGAGCTATACTCTGTAACCGCATGCGTTAATTCATGTCCAATTACATCAATACCACCAGATAATGAAGTGAACGTTACACCATCACCATCTCCGTATACCATTTGTGAGCCGTTCCAGAATGCATTATTATACTTACTTCCGTAATGAACTGTTGATTTTAATGGTGCTCCTGCATCATTAATAGAGTTTCTATTAAATGTAGCTTTATAATAATCATATGTTTTACCTGCATAGTAATGAGCATCTACTGCCGCTGCATCATACGCTGCATTGAAAACATTATCTGCATCTACCCATAAAGTTCCTGGTAACGTAGTACGATTTTTCGCATCATATGTGAAAATCGTTGCTCCACGCGTATTATCTTGTAAGTAGTAAGATGAGCTAGATAACGTTGTATTAAGTGATTTTGTATCTCCTAATACCCCTTTACCAGTACCCACTGCATTTGTTCCTGTTACAGGCTTTGCAGCTGGCTTTGCTTCTTGTTTAGGATCCTCTTGCTTAACTGGTGATTTATCTTCATTTGCTACATGATCAAGTTTATTATATTTATTTAATACTTTACCGCTGTCTGCTTCAATGAAGTAATAGTAGTTTCCTGGGCTTGGATCTAAGAAGTTTAGATTTACAACGTATGCATATGTTGTTTCTTCACCGTTTTGATATACATATAAGTCCGCTTTTGGTTCTACCTCATATTTAGGTGTAACCCCTAAATCTTTTTGCGCAATTTCAATTGCTTTTGCGCCTTCAATCTTATTTTTATTTTTCAACTTGTCCTTTTTGTCTAAATCAGGCGCAACTGTTCCAGACAATACTTTTAAAGAACCATCTTTACTTACGTGAGCTACTTGCGTAGACCCCCATACAGGTACTCCTTCATATACTTGTTGCAAACGTAATACTGTTGAATCAGTTACAGCATCTTTCTTCACTTGTTTCACTTTGAAAGAATCTTGCGCACTCTTTTCCCCTAACTTATAATCACCTTTTGCCGCGTTTAAGTAATCAAACACAACAGATTCTGCTTTCTTACCAGTTGCCCCAGTTAAATCACCAGAAATAAACTCCGGTGACTGCACCGTCTCATTGTACTTCTTCGTAGAGAGTACATTTTTAGAATCCGCAAATGCAGATCCTGCCCCTCCAAACGTTGTAACTGCCATTCCTGTCGCTAACACTAATGCTAAACTTTTCTTTTTCATGAACCTTCCCCCTAATAAATTATTTTTTGAAAAAGAGTAGTTTCATATTAGCATTATGTTTTCACTATTAATATACTAAAAATTCAATTAATTTATTTCTCAAGTTTTGTAGAATTTTGGGGAACAAATATTGAAAAACCCCTTTCCGATTGGAAAGGGGTTCTTATTAAGAATTTATTACTTCTATTACTTCTTTAGCTTGACCATACATATCTCCAGTCCAAGCATATTGAGGTTCTAACACTACTAATATAGCCACTAATGCTAATGCACCAAAAATCATTTTTTTCATATTCATCTTCCTCCCTTTTCTTCTAATAAATTAATAGTTAGTCTATAATATCGATTACTTTCTTGGAATTCTAATACTTCCTCATGATATTTTGCTAACTCTAAATATACCTTTTTTAAATCTTTTTTATTTTCCTCTTGCTTAAAAAATGTTAAAGCTTCTGTCTCTAAAAACTTTTTATACACCCCCTTCTCTTCAAAATATTTATATTGAAGTATTAAAAGTGTATATAACATACTTTTATACTTCTCATCTCTTTTCGCAACTTCTATCCCTTTATTAATCCACTCTTTTACTTCTTCAAATTCCTTCAATTCAATACATTGCAATGCAATCTCATATACAGCATCAATGTAATCTAAATCTTCTTCCTTCTTGTATTGTAAACATTGTAAATAATACTCTTTCGCTTTTGCATAATCCTTTAAATGGTAATGTAAATATCCCATGTTATTTAGAGCAATCGCTGTTATGTTATCTTTATCCGCAAAAGAATTAGCTTCTCTTAAAATATTTCTATAAATTGCTAAAGCTTCGTTATATTGTCTTTTCTGTATATAACTTAACCCTATCAATAACTGGCAATTAATCACATGACGAAATTTATATTCATTCTTAAAGCCTTCCATAGCTAAATGAGCAAAATGTAAAGCCATATGTTCTATTTCTAATTCATTATAAACGAGAGCTAAATTATAATAGATTCCAGTTTCATAATAGCCTTGTTCTTTCGCCATCACTTCAGTTTGAACTAAATAATCTAAGGCCGTTTTATATTTATGCTGTAAAAAATAATATAGACCTTTACTATACGTATATAATAATTTCTGAAATGGCGAATACTTTTTGTACATCTTTTTTAAGCTCTCTAATTCTTCTTCAACAGCAGGAAAATCTCGTTTCATAATTAAATAACGCGTATAAAGCAGTTTATAATAATTTATAATTTCAAAATCTAAAACATGCTTCATTTCACCTTGTAATTCTTCATATATGCGCTCTACTTGTGGCTTGTCCAAATGAACTAATGCATTTAACCAATCATCCAGCTTCCCCTTCACATCTTCTTCTACATCTCTCAAATCCGTCACGGCAATTTCTAACCTTGTGCAGAGCAATTGTAGAATTTCTTCTGATGCTTCGATCTTTCCATTTTCGATTTTACTTAAGTATGAGACAGAACAAATGCCCTGACATAATTCTTCTTGTGTCATTTTTTGCTGTAGCCGCTTGTAAAAGACTTGTTTTCCTATTTTTTCTAATGTTTGTTGCATTGTCCTCCTCCATTCTCATTTACCCCCATTACTCTAATAATACATAAAATCTAGAGAAATATAAATTGATAAATGTTAATTTTCTAAAAAATATGCATTATTTCATTTTTTTCTCTCTTGACTTCATACCAATATCTCTTCTTTGCTACGAATGGTGAAAAATTGGTATACTATAACCAAATTATGGAGGTGTTTTCGCGATGACTTATTATAAAGACGATAGCTATGCCTTACATACAGATTTATATCAAATTAATATGGCTTATACATATTGGAAAGATGGTATTTACAATCGCCGCTCGGTGTTTGATTTATACTTTCGAAAACTTCCATTTGAGAACGGTTATGCTGTTTTTGCTGGTCTTGAAAAGATTGTAGAGTACATAGAAAACTTCAGCTTTACCGAAAGCGATATCGCTTATTTAGCAGAATTACAATTTGAAGAAGAATTCCTTCACTATTTACAAAATATGAAATTCACTGGGACGATTCGAAGTATGCAAGAAGGTGAGGTTGTATTTAATAACGAGCCTTTATTACGTGTTGATGCACCGCTCGGCGAAGCACAAATTATTGAAACTGCCTTGTTAAACATTGTGAATTACCAAACATTAATTGCAACGAAAGCTGCTCGTATGAAGCACGCTGCAAATAACGATGAACTTTTAGAATTCGGCACAAGACGTGCCCACGAGTTTGATGCTGCTCTTTGGGGCACACGTGCTGCCTTTATTGGTGGTTTCTCATCTACGAGTAACGTACGGGCTGGGAAACGCTTCGGAATACCTGTAGCCGGCACACACGCTCACTCTTTCGTTCAAGCATATCGTGATGAATATGTCGCGTTTAAGAAATATGCTGAGACACATAAAAAATGCGTCTTTCTCGTTGATACATATGACACATTAAAATCCGGTGTTCCAAATGCAATTCGCGTCGCGAAAGAGTTTGGGGATCGTATCGATTTTTATGGCATTCGCCTTGATAGTGGTGATATGGCTTATTTATCTAAAAAAGCAAGAAATCTACTAGATGAAGCTGGGTTTACACATACAAAAATTATTGCTTCTAGCGATTTAGATGAATACACAATTATGCACTTGAAATCTCAAGGAGCAAAAATTGATGTATGGGGCGTTGGAACAAAATTGATTACGTCCTTTGAGCAACCAGCGCTAGGGGCTGTTTATAAACTAGTTGCGATTGAAGATACTGATGGAAAGTTAAATGATACAATTAAAATTTCATCTAACCCGGAAAAAATCACTACTCCAGGACTGAAACGAATTTATCGCATTATCAATCGAGTTAATGATCATGCAGAAGGCGATTATATTGCATTAGATTCTGAAGAACCAGGAAAAGAAGAACGCTTAAAAATGTTTCACCCTGTTCACACGTATATAAGTAAATTTGTAACAAACTTTGAAGCTCGCGAACTGCATAAAGACATTTTCGTTAACGGTGAAAGAACATATGAACTACCAGACATATTAGATATTCAAAAATATAACGAACAGAGTCTCGCGCTCTTTTGGGAAGAGTATATGCGAACTTTAAATCCTGAAGAGTATCCTGTCGATTTAAGTCAAGAATGCTGGGATCATAAAATGAATTACATTCAAACTGTTCGAGAACAAGTTGAAAAAAATATACAAAAATAAAACAGAGAAGCTTCCCCTTCTCTGTTTTTTTCATGCTATATGTATCTTTATGAAAAATATATTAACATAATAAGACAAATATTTTTTATTTGTAAATTTTAATATTAAGTTATTTATTAATAAAATAATATTTGCTATTATTTTAGTGAGTCAATTTCAACAAAATAACTTAAAAAAGAGGACGCAACTTGCGTCCTCTTTTTTATAAATCTTTCACTCGTAGTACACGCATTGCATTTAACACTGCAAGTAGTGTCACACCGACATCTGAGAAGACAGCTTCCCACATTGTTGCAATACCGAAAGCACCAAGTAATAAAACTAATCCTTTTACTCCTAATGCAAAGATGATATTTTGCCATACAATGCGTCTTGTACGTTTTGCAATGTTTACAGCTGTCGCAATTTTTGAAGGCTCATCAGTCATAATAACGATATCTGCCGCTTCAATTGCTGCATCTGACCCTAAACCGCCCATCGCAATACCAACATCTGCTCTTGCTAATACAGGTGTGTCATTAATGCCATCACCAACGAAAGCAACTTTTTCTTTTCCGTGCTTCGCTGCATCAATTTTTTCAATTTCTTCTACTTTTTGTTGTGGTAATAGTTCTGCGTGAACTTCATCTAAACCTAATTCTTTACCAACAGCTTCACCAACTGTTTTTGCATCCCCAGTTAACATGACTGTCTTCTTAATACCTAATTCTTTTAACTTTTGAATTGCTTGTTTTGAATCTTCTTTTACCTCATCAGAGATAACAATATAACCTGCGTATTTTCCATCTACAGCAACGTGAACTAATGTACCTACTGTTTCTGGTTGCTTAAATGTAATGTTTTCTTTTCTCATTAATTTAGCATTACCTGCAAAGATTTCTTTTCCTTGTACTTTTACGACTGTACCGTGACCAGAAATTTCGTTATAATCATCGATGATTTTTTCATCAATTGATTTTCCATATGCATTTCGAATCGATTTTGCAATTGGATGGTTAGAATACACTTCAGCAAATGCTGCATACTCTAATAATTCTTCATTTGTAATACCTTCGCTTGGTTCCATTTTTGTAACTTTGAAGACACCTTTTGTTAATGTTCCTGTTTTATCAAAGACAATATATTTCACATCATTTAAAGCTTCTAAGTAGTTACTTCCTTTTACTAATACACCACTTTTAGATGCGCCACCGATACCTCCAAAGAATCCAAGAGGAATAGATACAACTAACGCACATGGACAAGAGATTACTAAGAACACTAACGCTCTATAAATCCAATCTGCAAATGTAGCTCCTTCTAAAATAAGTGGTGGAATAAACGCCATGATTGCTGCTGTAATAACTACAACTGGAGTGTAGTAACGTGCAAACTTCGTAATAAAGTTTTCTGTCGGCGCTTTTTTACTGCTTGCATTTTGAACTAAATCTAAAATTTTTGATACAGTTGATTCGCCAAACTCTTTTGTAACTTCAATTGTTAATACACCATTTTGATTCACAAAACCACTTAGGACATCATTTCCAACTTCCACTTCACGTGGTACAGATTCACCAGTCAATGCTGAAGTGTCTACCATTGATGTTCCTTCAATTACTTTTCCGTCTAATGGTACTTTCTCACCAGGTTTCACAATAATATAATCACCGATTTGTACATCTTCTGGCGATACTTGTTTCGTTTCATTTCCAACCTTTACATTTGCGTAATCAGGACGAATATCCATTAATGAAGTAATTGATTTTCGAGAACGATTTACCGCAATACTTTGGAATAGTTCCCCTACTTGATAGAATAACATTACTGCAACCGCTTCTGGGTATTGCTGAATCGCGAAAGCTCCTAGTGTTGCAATTGCCATTAAGAAGTTCTCATCGAACACTTGACCACGAGTTATGTTTCTTACCGCTCTCCAAACGATATCTCCACCTATTAATAAATACGCAAGGACGAATAACGGAATTGTGATCATTTGTGGTAAGCCAGCTAATGCAGCAATTGCTGTCAAAATTCCGCCGACCACTAATCGTCCTACCATCTTTTTCACATTTGCTTCACCATGGTCGTGACTATGCCCGTGATCATAACCACCTTTTTCTTCCCGAACAACTTTCACATCTGGTTCTAACTTTTGAACGACATTTTTTATATTTGCTACAGTCGCTTCTAATTCTCTTTTATTCGCTACTTCAACTCTTAATTTCTTTGATACGAAATCAACAGTTGCTGCTGAAACAGTCGGCATTTCTTTCACTTTATTTTCAATCTTCATCGCACAGTTTGCACAATCTAAACCTTCTAATATAAATATTTCTTTCGCTACTTTTGTGCTTTTTTCTTCTTGCACTTTAATGTGCGGTTCTAATTTTGTAACGAGTTGTTTCGCTTCTGTAACAACTTCGCTTTCTTTATTTTGTGCTGTTTCTAAAACCATTGTTTTTGTTGCGAAATTTACAGAGCAAGAATTTACTCCTTCTATATTTCCAACACCTTTTTCGATTTTCATTGCACAGTTCGCACAATCTAAACCTTCTAACATCAGTTTCTTTTTCACTAATGCTTCAGCCATCGTTCTCCCTCCTCGCGTACTTTTTATTCTTCCTCGTTTACGTGTTCAAACGCTTGCTCGAAGATATGAATTACGTGCTGGTCAGCTAACGAATAATAAACGACCTTTCCTTCTTTACGATTCTTTACAAGTTTCGCTTGCTTTAACACACGAAGCTGGTGTGAAATAGATGATTGTGTCATTCCTAATAAATACGCTAAATCACAAACGCACATTTCTGCTTCAAATAACGCATGTAATATTCTCGTACGTGTACGATCGCCTAATACTTTAAATAGTTCTGCTACTTTACTTAAACTTTCATCAGTTGGAATTGTTTGTTTTACTTGATCAACAACTTCTTCATGAATTATCGTTTGAGAACATGTCTCTTGTGGTGTTTCTACTTTATTTCCAGCCATTATAGCTCACCTCTTTATTTGAACATATGAACAATCATTCATATATCTTATACTCTTATTATATGAGCGTCCATTCATATGTGTCAATGAAATCTCATACATTTTTTTGAACATTTCGTTCACATTAAAAAAAAGATCTACACATATTTTCCGCATCCATTACATTCTCATACAAAAAAGGATGTACATTTTACACAAAAGAAAAAAGCCTTGCGCGCTCCCTAGACGCACAAGGCTTACTATACTTATATCCCTTTTAATTAAGCTTTTAATTAGCTTGTTCTAAATTATCCTGCGAACTTCCATCGTCTTTTAAATGACTATGTTTTTTCGAATAAACAAAGTATACAACTACTCCAATTGCTAACCAAATACCGAAGTAAATCCATGTTGTTAACGGTAGGTTAAACATTAAGAATAGACAACATGCGATTGAAATAATCGGTAGCGTTGGTACAAGTGGTACCACAAAGCCTCGTTTTAAGTTCGGATGTGTTTTACGAAGAATAATAACTGACACACCTACCATCGCAAATGTTAACAATGCTCCAATATTCGCTAAATTCGACAATTCTTTTAAATCGATAAATCCAGCAATTAAAGCACTACCAATACCTGTTAACCAAGTTGAGAATACTGGCGCTTCTGTTTTCTTATTAATTTTCGCAAATGATTTTGGTAATAAACCATCACGGCTCATCGCGAAGAATACACGTGTTGTTGCATAAATGTAAGCAAAGATTACAGCCATAATACCAATTACAGCTCCAACTGCGATTACACCTGCTACTTTATCTTGTCCTACAACCTCTAACACATATGCCATAGCCTCTGGTACATCTAACTCTTTATAAGAAACCATACCTGTCATAACGAGACAAACTACAACATAAATGATTGTACAAATTACTAACGAAGCAATAATACCAATCGGTAAATCACGTTGTGGATTTTTTACTTCTTCAGCAGAAGTTGCTAATGCATCAAATCCTAAGAAAGCGAAGAACACTGCTGCTCCTCCGGCAAAGATTCCGCTAATACCGTATGGTGCAAATGGTGTCCAGTTTTCTGGTTGTACGTAAAACGCACCAACTGCAATGAATAAAATAACAATACCAATTTTGATTAATACCATTATGTTATTCACACGTTTACTTTCTTTCGTACCTCTTGATAATAACCAAGTTAAAACTAAAGTAATAACTACTGCTGGTAAATTCACAATTCCACCTTGTGATGGAATCTTTAACAGCTCTGTTGGAATTTCTAATCCAAATCCACTCACTAAGTTATTGAAATAACCTGTCCATCCACCAGCTACTGCGGCAGTTGTTACAACATATACAGATAGTAATGTCCATCCCATTAGGTGGGCAATAAACTCACCAATTGTCGCATATGAATATGTGTACACACTACCTGAAACCGGCAGTGTAGATGCAACTTCTGCATAACATAATGCTGCAAATCCACAAACAATCGCTGCAATCATGAATGAAAAAATAACTGCTGGACCAGCATCTCTTGCTGCTACTAATCCTGTTAATACTAGAACTCCTGTACCAATTATCGCACCAATCCCTAGCATTGTTAGGTCAAATGCCCCTAGCGTTTTCGTTAAAGTTTTACTTTTACTTTCCCCTAACAATTGCGTAACGGATTTCTTTTTAAATAGGTTGGCCACGATGTATGCCCCCTTTTGCCAAGAAGAGCTAAGAGATATTCACTCTTAGCTCTTATCATGTTGGTTTATATATTGTTCGATTTTGTTTTGTATAATGCTTCTATTAGCAAGATACTGTTTCTGCTTCTAATAATTCTTTAGCACCTTTGTACTCTACACCGTGAGCTTCTGCAACTGCTTCAAATGTTACATAGCCATCTAATGTGTTAATACCTTTTAGTAATGCAGAGTTGCCTAAGCAAGCTTCTTTGTAGCCTTTGTTCGCAATTTGTACTGCGTATGGTACTGTTACGTTTGTTAATGCAAGAGTTGATGTACGTGGAACCGCACCTGGCATGTTTGCAACTGCATAATGAACAACGCCGTGTTTTTCGTAAGTTGGGTTATCATGAGTTGTAATACGGTCAGTTGTTTCGAAAATACCACCTTGGTCAATCGCGATATCTACAACAACAGAACCTGGTTCCATTGATTTAATCATTTCTTCTGTTACAAGTTTTGGCGCTTTTGCACCTGGGATTAATACTGCACCGATTACAAGATCAGACTCTTTTACAGCTTCTGCAATATTGTAAGGATTAGACATTAAAGTTTTTACTTGGTTTCCGAAAATGTCATCTAATTGACGAAGACGTTCTGCACTTAAGTCGATGATTGTTACATCCGCACCTAGTCCAACTGCAATTTTAGCAGCATTTGTACCAGCTTGTCCACCACCGATGATTGTTACTTTACCACGTTTAACCCCTGGAACACCTGCAAGTAAGATACCTTTACCGCCTTTGTTCTTCTCAAGGAATTGTGCACCAATTTGTGCAGCCATACGACCAGCTACTTCACTCATAGGTGCAAGTAATGGTAGAGAACGGTTTTCTAATTGTACTGTTTCATATGCAATAGAAACAACTTTCTTTTCGATTAATGCTTTTGTTAATTCTGGTTCTGGAGCTAAGTGTAAGTATGTGAATAAGATTAAACCTTCGCTGAAGTGTTTGTATTCGCTTTCAATTGGTTCCTTAACTTTCATAACCATTTCCATGTTCCAAGCTTCTTCAGCTGTATCAACAATTTTTGCTCCTGCTTCAACATACTGAGCATCTGTGAAACCAGATCCTAAACCTGCACCCTTTTGAATGAATACTTCGTGATTGTTACGAATTAAATGTACAACACCTGCTGGTGTCATTGCCACACGGTTTTCGTTGTTTTTAATTTCTGCTGGTACCCCAATACGCATAATGAAATGCCCCCTTATAATTAACAGAAAAAAGAAAGTCTTTTTTCTTTTTGTAATAATTAATAACTTATGTCCTTATTCTAGCATAACTTAAAAGTTATGAAAACGCTAACATAATATGTTTTTAAAGTTTATATATTTAGAATAGTGTAAATTTATGGAATATTGATTCTATTAGCCTCTTTGTTCCATCTCATTATTTATCACTCTATTTTTATTATACTCCTTCAAAATAAGTAGTAATCATTTATTATTTGACAATAATGTAACGATGTAAGAAACCTCAATGATGCCGTATACATATTCAGTTATTAATTTACACAATACTTTAGAGATATATTCTTTTTGTAAAAAAAAACAGCTACAGGCATTTAGCCAGCAGCTGGGTAACTTATAAATAACTTGGAAAATAAATCATCTGTTGTTTCCGTAATTTTATCAAACAGATCACTTTCTTCCGCTTCTTGCTCTTTTAACATCTTAATTGTTTCACGTGCATCTTCAGGGTAATCGGTAATGATACCATCTACGTTTAACTTATAATATCCCTTTAAACTTTCCATATCATTTACCGTCCATACATAAATTGGTTTGTTTAACTTCCTTGTTTCTTTTACTAACTTCTTATTTAACATGTATTCTTCCGCTACATAAAAATCAGCTTTCACATTCTTTAAGTTGGCTCTACTTGCATACAGTATATATCCGACTTTTATATCTGAATTTGCACGCTTAAACTCTTTAATAAGCGGGTAATGTAACGTTTGAATAACACATTGCTTCTCAAATTCATTATCTTTAATCGTTTTTAGTACTTTATTTACAAAATCTTTTTCGCCACCATGAAGCTTCACTTCAATATTAAGTTTGATTTTTCCCTTAGCCAGCTTAATGATTTCATCAAGTGTACTGATTTGTCCTGAAAACCCATCTTGACTAAGAGTAAGCTGTCTTAACTCGTCCATCGTTAAATCCGAAACATGAACATTAGCATTGGCAAGACGTTTCAACTTCAAATCATGTATAACTGCTAGCTCACCGTCTTTCGTTTGTAGTACATCAATTTCAGCGTAGTCTGCTTTCGCATCAATAGCTCCCTGCACAGCTTCTTTCGTATTCTCTACACCTTTTGAAATATAACCGCGATGAGCCATAATAATCGGTTCTTTATATGTGTTTGTAATAAAGGTCACAATGAAAGCAACAACCATTCCCGCCGTAATAATTCCTACAATATATACACCAATAAATTTCCAACGATGTTTTTGGAAGAAACATTTATCTGCCTTCGTCTTTGAATAATCTAATCCTTCTTCTAATAAAACATCTTCGACCGGAACCTTTTGTAAATACAATCTTGTTAACGCCATAATATAGAACGGCGTCATAATAAAGCTAAATAGATACAATGTACTTGTTAAGAAGACTGAAATAGTTGACTCTGCTAGTAGTGCAAATGTCCCTTCTGGGTTTGTAAATTCATATACTCCCCACAGACAAAGTAAATAAATTCCTACACATAAAAGAAAAACAATTCCTACAGATATGAAAAAACCTACTAAAAAGAACAACACTTTAAAGAAGCTTTCTTTTACTAAGTTTGCACTTTTTCGTGCTGCCGTACGGAACGGCTTCTCCTCTAAAACGATAATAGGTAAAACAAAAATCCAACGAAGGTTCAAATAGGCAACTACAGCAAAGAAAGTATAATATCCAACTTGCCCCATTGTTGTCTTAAATAGTTCACCTGTAATAAAATTAGGAATTTGAATTTCTGGAATCAATGCAGACTTATATCCCATACTTAATAGTGGTAATAGTACAACTGCATACAAAACAAATCCAGGTAAGCAATATGTAAACAGAGAAGGTAAATACGTTACTGTTTTATATAAAATTGGACGTAATCTCACCTTTTGCCTTTTATGAGCGAAGTACGAAATGATAATAAGTACTGCAAACTCTGTAAAGATCAGGAACAATGCCAATATAGATAAAATTACAATCGCCAAAATCCCGTATGGTGTTTTCAAAAATGCTAATAACTCATCATTTGTTGCGTTTGCATACCCACCAAAGTACAACAACTTATTGAAAATAATACCGAAAAGTGGGATAAACACAATCGCTGCTAACAATTTATAAGCAAGTTGGAATGTTAACACATTCCAAAAGGCAAATCTAACAGTTTGAAAGGAATGTCTCATTACCCCTGGTATAGATAGTCTTTTACGGTGTTGCATATATTCCTCCACATTCTAAAACGATATTTGAGATGGATTCCACATTTCCATTTCTAACCCATCCCTTTAATAATAATATATTCCGCTTAACATGAACACTCTTATACATACAATGAAAAAAGTGATGGCTACTTCCCATCACTTTTTTCATTGAATCTATTTTTTCTCTAACCCTTGTCCAAATGCTTTCAAGAAGCTAAATCCGAATGTAATGGCTCTATTGATATCTGGATCTTTTAACACTTTAAAGAAATCCATTACTTTTGTTTTTTTACCACTCTTTAATTCATCTGTTGCAAATTGCAATCCAGTGACTAAACTCGATGTGATTTGCTTTGTTACTTCTGGGTCAACTGAGGATAGCGCTTCCCCCGCCCCCATCATGTTGTTGAGTGCATTTTTAACTGGTTCACGATTTAATTGCTCCACAGCGATTTTTGAAACATCTTCCTTCGCAGCAAGCAAACTAATTGCCGCATCTAATATACCAGCCTTCTGCAACTGTGCTAAAAGCTTCATCGTTTCTTCTACTGCTTCACGATTATTAGATAGCTCATTTAGAAGTTCATCTGCTACTTGCTGTTTCTGTTCTTCCTCTGTTACAACTTTCTTTTTAATTAACGTAATTTCTTTCGCCACTATCTCCGCCCCCTAGTCCACAAGTGATACGTATTGTTTTCTTTGCCATTTTTGCTCAATTTCAACACCATTTTGCGGATTACGCTGTTTATCTCGTGGGTTTGAAGATGGTAACGGACGGTTTCCTTTTTCACGTAATACACGCATTTTCACCATCGTTTGTTTATACGCCGGTGTACACGTATAAAGGTCTGTTGCCGTCCCAGTTAAAATATTAATCGCTTCTTCATTTATCGTTGCATGCATCGGTAAATATAGTTCTTTCCCAGTTACACGATCAGTAATAAGCGCTTGTACTTTAATCTTTCCAAATGGTGATGCTAATTCCACAAGACCACCATCTTTCACATTGCGCTCTATAGCGAGTTCAGGTGAAATTTCAACGAATACTTCAGATACTTTAGATAAGATACCAGCCGACTTATTCGTCATATTCCCTTCATGGAAATGTTCTAGCATACGTCCATTATTTAAAAGTAAATCGTACTCATCTGGCGCTACAACCGGTGGTATCCATTCATCTAATGATAAACGAGCGAGTTTATCTGGGAAGTTAAATCCGTCTACATATAATAGCGGTGTATCGCTACCATCATGACTACCCCAACATAAACTATTCCATCCTTCTAGACGGTCGTACGTTGCTTGAGAGTATAACGGTGCAAGTGATGCGATTTCGTCCATAATTTCACTTGGACTTTCGTAATTCCAATCACCACCGAGTGCACGAGCAACTTTTTGCAAAATCCACCAGTCTGGTTTTGAATCACCAAGCGGTTTCAATACTTCATATAATCTTTGAATACGGCGCTCTGTATTCGTAAACGTACCTTCTTTTTCTAAGCTTGGTGCCGCTGGCAAAATAACATCAGCAAAACGAGCTGTTTTTGATAAGAACATATCTTGAACAACGAGGAAGTCTAAATTCGCTAAAATATGTTGTACATGGTTCGCATTGGAATCGACTAAAGCCATTTCTTCCCCCATGACATACATACCACGTAGTTTTCCTTCTTCTGCCGCGAGTAACATTGCAATATTATTTAATCCTGGTGCTTTCGGAATCGTTGTGCCATATGCTTTTTCAAACTTAGCACGAAGCGTATCATCTGATACTGCTTGATAACCTGGAAGCCAGTTTGGTAATGTTGCCATATCACAAGCACCTTGTACGTTATTATGACCTCGTAATGGATATGCGCCTGCACCAGGACGACGATAGTTGCCTGTAACAAGCAGTAAATTTGAAATGGCTGCAGACGTTGTACTTCCTCCTGTATTTTGCGTTACACCCATTCCCCAAAGCACACAAGTACCATCTGCTTCATATACCATACGAGCCATTTCTTTCAGATTTTCTTTCGAAATCCCCGTAATTTCTTCTGTATAATCAAGCGTATACTTTTCTAACATTTTGCTATATTCATCAAAGTTCTTCACATTTTCAGCTAAAAACTTTTTATCGTGCCAATCTTGATCAATAATATATTTCGTAATACCAGCAAGCCATACGTAATCCGTACCCTGGCGCGGATGAATAAATAAATCCGCACGCTCTGCCATTTCATGTTTGCGAAGGTCTGCTACAATCAGTTTTTGCTCGTGTAATTTATGAGCACGTTTTACACGCGTCGCAAGTACAGGGTGTCCTTCTGTTGGATTCGCACCAACGATAATGACAAGGCCTGCTTCAGCTATATCTTTCACTGTTCCAGCATCCCCGCCCATACCGACAGTTTTAAATAAACCATCTGTTGCTGGAGATTGACAATAACGAGAACAATTGTCCACATTATTCGTTCCATATATTTGTCGAGCTAGTTTTTGCATAAGGTAGTTTTCTTCATTCGTTACTTTCGATGAAGAAATAAATCCAAATGCATCGCTACCATATTCAGATTTAATATGCTGCATGTTAGAAGCAACAACTTCAAGAGCCTCTTCCCAAGTAGCTTCAACAAACATATCTCCTTGGCGAATTAATGGCTTCGTAATGCGATCTTCACTATTTACAAAGTCCCATCCAAATTTTCCTTTTACACATGTGGAAATACCATTAACAGGTGCATCTGAAACAGGTTGAACTTTTAGTATATGGCGATCTTTCGTCCATACTTCGAATGAACAACCGACACCACAAAATGTACAAACTGTTTTTGTTTTATTCACTTTCGTCTTACGCATCGCAGCCTCTACTTCCGAAACCGCTAAAATACTACTATATCCAGGCTCTACATCTTTTACAAAATCAATCATCGGATCTAACACATCTGGTTTTAATCCAGTCATGAATCCAGCTTCACCTAACATTGATTTTTCCATTAACGCATTACATGGACATACTGTTACACACTGCCCGCAACTTACACAAGACGAGTCATTAATGCTTACACCATGATCCCATATAACACGTGGACGATCTAAGCTCCAATCTATTGATATAGTTTCGTTAACCTGTAAGTTTTGACATACTTCTACACACTGTCCACAAGCAATACATTGATTTGGATCATACCGATAAAAAGGATGTGACATATCCACTTCACAAGCACTTACTTTCGGCTCATACGGATATTTCTGTTCTTCAATTCCCATCATATGTACCGTGTTATGGACTTTACAGTTACCATTATTGTTATCACAAACAGTACAATACAATAAATGATTCTCTAATATTCGATCCATTGCCTCTGTCTGTGCCTCTTTTGCACGCTGGGACTGTCTTTCAATATGCATACCATTCTCTAATTTCGTTGAACAAGCACGCATTAACTTCCCATTCACTTCTACAATACACGTATCACAAGTTTGAATTGGATCTACTTCTGGTACATGACAAATTTGAGGATGTTCCAAATTACTCTCGTTAAATAATTGTAGTATCGTCTTTTCACCCGATGCGGAAAATTCTTTACCATCCACGGTTACACGGACTGTCTGTTCTGCCATAGTTTCCCCTCTCCTTACAACCAACTGTACAAAATAAGATTATGAATCCGTTTTCAAAATCGCATTACTGTACATATTTTTGAAACGCTCTGCGCAAATACTTTTCTTATGAAGTCGATTCTAGATGTTATAAGGTATAACTACGAAAGCTTGAAAATATCACTATTCTACTGTTCTATTATATCGTACATATACAATAATAACCAAAATAATCTGTAATCTTCTTGCTAATAGGTGTTTTTATTTTCTCATTGTTTTATGATAAATATGGGAGAGAAATACATATAAAAGGGGAATTTAATATGGGGCCTACGCAAGAGACTTATACAATTGTACGCTATCAATCTGGTACATTTTCAAAACAGCTTGATGAGATTGTTACAGAATCTCCTATTACGATTAAATTGAATGGTGAAGAATATGTAACAGTCGTATGCACACCAAATTATATTGAAGATATGGTAATTGGTTTTTTAATTTCTGAAGGAATTATTTCTTCCTATAAAGATGTTGAAGAACTATGGGTTCAAAAAGATAACGGAATTGTCCATGTAACATCATCAAAAATAAATCCGCTCTATCAAAATTTATATAATAAACGATACATTACTTCTTGTTGCGGAAAAGGTAGACAAGGTTTTATTTTCGTTAACGACGCAGCAAAGGCAAAAGATTTACATGATATACACGTGAAAATTTCTCCTGAAGAATGCTTTCACTTAATGAATACTTTACAACAATCTTCCACTACATTTCGCCAAACCGGCGGTGTTCACAATACCGCACTATGCGATCGAAACAATATCCTCCTATCAAGAATGGATATTGGAAGACATAACGCATTAGATAAAATATATGGCCACTGTTTGCGCAACGATATATCCGTTAAAGGAAAAATCATTGCATTTAGCGGGCGCATTTCATCCGAAATTTTACTCAAAGTTTCAAAAATCGGATGCGAAATTGTTCTATCTAAATCTGCTCCAACAAAACTAGCATTGCAACTCGCTCACGATTTAGGCATTACAGTTGTAGGATTTATTAGAAATGGATCTTGTAATATTTACACACATCCACATCGAATTGATGGTTATCAATCGAATAACTAAAATAACTCCTCAAACGAGGAGTTATTTTAGTTATGAAAATGTAATATATTAAACACTTGAATAGTTAATAAAGTTAATATATAATTTCATTACATATTAAAAAACAAAACATTGTAGCATATATCTTTTCATTCTTTTACAAATTAAAAGAGACTGCTAACAAAACGCATACGCAATCTTATAAAAGTAATGGATCTATTTTATTTGAAATCGACCAAGGAGGTTACAACTATGGAAATTCGCTTATTAACGACAGAGGACGCAGAAATATATTTAAAAGTTTGTATGGAAGGTTTAACGAAGAACCCGGAAGCTTTTAGCTCTTCTTATGAAGATGTTCTTAAACATGAGAATCCTGTAGCTGCTATGGCAAAACGATTAAGCAATCCGGATAAGTATACTCTAGGGGTCTTCAAAGATAACGATTTAATCGGCATTGCTACTTTAGAAACAAAGCCTTTCATTAAACAAGAACATAAGGCAAAAATCGGTTCCGTTTTCGTTTCTCCAAAAGCGCGTGGCCTTGGAGCAGGACGAGCTCTCATTAAAGCAATTATTGAAAATGCCGATAAATTACAAGTAGAACAACTTATGCTCGATGTTGTAGTTGGTAACGATGCCGCAAAAAAATTATATGAGTCATTAGGCTTCCAAACTTACGGCGTACAAGAACGTTCATTAAAACATAATGGTCAATATTGGGACGAGGAACATATGGTTCTGTTCTTAAATGATTAATACTTCAATATAGTTTTTAAAAGCATCTTCTTATTAAGAAAGGTGCTTTTTTCATTACAACAATGTAATCTTTATGTCACCTTTATCGATCGTACCAAACCTTTCCATTCATTATACTAAAAATATAAAGTGAAACTTTACTCAGTGGGGAACTACATCCACGCTAATCGCATGTACTTGATAGGTAGAGGAGAATGTGACATGAAACAAAACAAACGAGCTATGCTTTTAATATGTACTACAGCAATTGTAACTTCTGGGTTAGCAATTTTACCTTGGTTTATTATATAGAACGATTCCCCTAATAACGAAAAAAGCTTATTGCTCCTTAAGAAGCAATAAGCTTTTTTTATATTATAAAATCCCCAAAATTTTATTTACACAACTTATGATAATAACCATAGATACGGCAATGCACATGACAACCGTATTACGATCTTGCTTTTCTTTTTTTGAAATTTCTTCTTTTGGATTCATGTGTATGATCTCCTTTTAAAAAAAGTGTGAGATAGGAAATTTTTCTTATCCGATGCGAGGTGAATACGAAAACCCTCTCTATCTCACATACACAATAGAATGGAATTGTCATTTTATAAATAAAATGACATGACGTTATGTCGCAACATAGGGTATTTTGTGTCGCTACGTTTTCTATTATAAAAAATAGTTGTGCAAAACTAGTGCATTTTTTATGTCAATTACTCTGAGCGAAAAATAACTCTTCCACTCAATCACATAAAAAGAGTTTTTTATTATTTTCATGTAAACTATACAAGTAGAATGAACAGTTTGGGGTGCACAAGATTATGGTAAAAATTTTATTAGTAGACGATGAAGAACGCATGTTACGATTATTAGATCTGTTCTTAAGTCCTCGTGGCTATTTTTGTATGAAAGCTACCTCTGGCCTTGAAGCGCTAAAGTTAATAGAACAAAAAGACTTCGATATTATTTTGTTAGATGTTATGATGCCGAACATGGATGGCTGGGATACTTGCTATCAAATTCGGCAAATTTCCAACATTCCAATCATCATGCTAACAGCTCGTAATCAAAACTACGATATGGTGAAAGGCCTCACTATGGGCGCGGATGACTATATTACAAAACCATTTGATGAGCATGTATTAGTCGCAAGAATTGAGGCTATATTACGCCGTACAAAGAAAGATGGCTTCGTTAGCTTCAATGGTATTGAGTGGGATAAAACGAAACATACTGTCACAGTATATGACGAAAAAATTTCACTAACTCCTATCGAGTTTTCGTTACTTGGACTATTTTTACAAAATACAAACCGTGCTTATAGCCGAGATGATTTAATTGAAAAAATTTGGGGTTATGAAACAGACATTGAATATAGAACAATCGATTCACATATTCGCAATATCCGTGATAAACTACGCAAAAAAGGATTTCCAGTTGAAAATTACTTAGAAACTGTCTATAAAGTCGGATATAAATGGAAAAGTGAATAATTACTTCGGTCAGTGGAAAATATCGTACCACTGACCGTTTATTATGAATAAGGTATGGTGAGAACATGAGCAAACTTTCCCTTAAAATCGGGACATACTTTTTAATATTAGCTTTATGCATCGAAACAATTGCTTTCGTTTCTTTTTACAAAAGCATTTCAACAATGCGGATTGAAGAAGAAACACTTGCTCTTTTAGAAAAAGGTAATCGCTATAGTAAAAAAATTAAAATTCGCGAGAGACGGGATGAATATTATAAAGAAATGCAACACGCTGAACACAATAAAAATCCTAAACGCCCCGTGTACCCTGAGTTCCAGATTGCAAATGCGGCTGCACACTTAGTTGAATCGGAATCAATTTCTAACACCGATATAGCTATCATTATTACTGACCATAACGGCAAAATTATTTCCACCTCAGAACCCGTAACAAAAGAAATGCAAAAACAACTTACTTGTAAAACAGAATCTGTCCCAGAAAGCGGATTAATCGTTGAGAGAAACTGGAAAAAATCAAAATTCATCACAACAGTAAGCCCACTTAACACAACAAAGTTTCAAGGAAAGTTATATATGTTATTAAAAACATCTTTCTTAGAAAATATGTTACTTAAACTCATGAACCAATTTCTTATCATTAGTGTTTTAACAATTATTTTAACAACTATTTCTGTCTTTATTTTTTCTCGTGTTATTACAGAACCGCTTATAAAAATGAAGAGAGCAACAGAAAAAATGTCAAAATTAAATACGCCAATTCAATTAGGTATAAAACGAAATGATGAACTTGGAAGTTTAGCAAAAACGATTGAAGATTTATCCAGTGAATTGACTTATATGAAAAAAGAACGCAATGAATTTCTCGCTAGTGTTGCCCATGAACTATTAACTCCATTGACCTATATGAAAGGGTATGCGAAGGTAGCAAAGAGAGACTCTTTAACGAAAGAAGAGCGAGAAGAATACTTGCAAATCATTGAGGATGAAACAGATAGTGTCACTGATCTCGTCCAAGATTTATTTATGCTTGTACAATTAGAACAACACCAGTTTGTTATAAAAAAACAAAAAGTGCTACTTAAACCATTTTTAGAACGAATGATTGAAAAAACAAAAACAACATTAACAAATAAAAAAATGCAACTCCATGTATACTGCAAAGATGATTTAGAAGTTTGCATAGACGAAAGACGTATGGAGCAAGTTATGTTAAATTTATTACACAATGCTTATCAACATTCGCCAGAAAACACATCTATTACGATACGTGTACTCACGGAAACAGATTCTTTTACAATAAGTGTAGACGATGAAGGAGAAGGTATTCCTGAAGAAGATATCTCACATATTTTCGATCGTTTTTATCGCGTTGATAAATCCAGAACGAGAGCTACTGGAGGAAAAGGTATCGGACTAGCTGTTGCAAAAGAAATTGTAGAATTGCATAACGGTTCCATTCTAGTAACAAGCAAATTAGGAGTAGGAACAAACTTTATAATTGAACTACCTTTTGAATAAGATGCGTGTGAAAACACCAGTAGTAGTAAACACTACTGGTGTTATTTTGTTCATAAAATCTATTCATTTAAGCTAAGCTTTTGAAATTATTCTTATTTCAATATAAAATAAAGATACATTTGTCAAAGATTTGGAGGGTGATATAATTGGATATCCATGTATTAACAAAAGATGAAGCGGAAATTTACTTAGAACTTCGTGTAGAAGGTTTAAAGCAAAACCCTGAAGCTTTCAGCTCTTCTTATGAAGATATTATTAATAAAGAGTGTGCGATTGAATATAAAGCACAAAAATTAGCACAAGATGAAAACTATACGCTAGGTGCATTTAAAGATGGACAATTAATCGGGGTTGCAACACTGGAAACGAAACCATATGTAAAACAAGAACATAAAGCTAAAATTGGTTCTGTATATGTGTCTCCAAAAGCACGCGGACTTGGAGCAGGAAAAGCACTTATTAAAGAATGTCTTGAACTTGCTAAATCTTTAGAGGTAGAACAAGTTATGCTTGATGTTGTTGTCGGCAACGATGGAGCGAAAAAACTTTATGAATCATTAGGATTTAAAACATTCGGTGTACAAGAACGTTCATTAAAATATAACGGACAATATTGGGACGAAGAGCATATGGTCTTATTCTTAGACGAAAATAAATAATAAAAAACATCCTCTTATATTGAACTGTACCCCGAATCATGGACACTTAAAAAAAGCCCCATGATTCGGGGTTTTTGTGTATTTTTATCAAAAAACCTCGTTATAATGGAACCAACGATAGAAATGAGGTACGGAGAATGAGTAAAATTATTTTTAATGAGATTCAAATGAAGCAGCTGGAAAAAAATAAAAATGTAGTAAAAGCGTCGGAACGTTCGATTAGCTATTGTCCAGATTTCAAAGTAAGAGCGGTAAAAGAAAATCAACAAGGAAAAGGTCCTAGCCAAATCTTTTTAGAGAATGGGTTTGACTTAGCTGTGATTGGTGAGGAGAAACCAAAACAATGCTTGAAACGTTGGCGAAGAACCTTTGAACAATTTGGTGAAGAAGGATTTTATACAGAACGCCGCGGGAAAGGAAGCACGGGACGTCCTTCGGAAAAACCTCTCTCTTCCGATGAAAAATTAAAGAAAGCGGAAGCGCGTATTGCGTTCTTAGAAGCGGAATTGACATTCCTAAAAAAGTTAGAAGAACTCGAAAGGCAGGCGTTACAGAAGAAGCGTTAACACCACGAGAAACATACACACTGATTGAACAAACCATACGTCGATTCCAATTCCCACGTATGGTGCGTTATCTTTGCACACTGGCTGGGGTAAGTCGGAGTGGATACTATGCGTGGCTTCATCAGACAGAGAAACATTTAGAAAAAGAACGCAATGATGAAACAGATTATGAATGGATCCAAGAAATTTTCAATCGAAAAAGGAAAACATGTGGTGGTCGTTCTATCAAAATGGTGTTGGAAAAGACAAAAGGAATTTGTATGAACCTCAAACGTATTTACCGTATTATGCGTAAATATAATCTTGTGACAAAGATTCGCCGAGCGAATCCTTATAAACACATCGCAAAGGCGACACAAGAACATAAAACATGTCCGAACCTTTTAAAACGCCAATTCAATCAAGAAGAGCCTGAAAAAAGTATGTTAACGGATATTACCTATTTATTTTATGGAAAAGGAAAGAAGGCTTATTTATCATGTGTAAAAGACAGCACAACACGAGAAATTTTAGCCTATCATGTCTCCTCTTCTTTACAAATGGATATCGTCTATCAAACATTAAATAACTTGAAAGAGAGATTAGGAGAAAGCATCCATTCTGAAGCGCTTCTACATTCAGACCAAGGTATTCATTACACACACCCTGAATTTCAGAAACGCGTAAGGGAAATGGGAATCAGACAATCTATGTCCCGTAGGGGCAATTGTTTAGACAATGCACCAATGGAATCCTTTTTTGGTCATATGAAAGATGAATTAGATTATAAAGATTGTCAAACCTTTGAATCCCTCGAACTCAACATAAGGGAATATATGAAGGAGTATAATTATAATCGTTATCAGTGGACATTAAAAAAGATGGCTCCGATTGAATATCGGAACCACCTTTTAAGTGCTTGATTTTTCAGGGCTTTTTTATTAAACTGTCCATTTTATAGGGTACAGTTCAATATATGAGGATGTTTTTTACTTTTTTCTAAACCACGCTGTATCTAATAGTTGAATCGCTTTCGCAATTTCTTCTTCTGATAAGATCGCAAACCCAAGTAAAACGATATTTTCAGGTGCAGTACCGTCTTTATAGTACGTAGAAACAGGATATACTTTAATACTATATTTCGCAGCTTCTTTAATGAGTTCCTCTTCTCGCATTCCATTATGCACTTGTAATAAAATGTGCAATCCCGAATCTTCTCCTATCACTTCAACACGATTAGAGAAATACTTTTCTATTTCAAAGACAAGTCGATCCCTCTTTTTTCGGTAGACGACACGCATTTTATGAATATGTTTTTCCAAATGGCCTTCATTTAAAAACCTTCTAATCACTTCTTGGTCCATTCTCGAAACACTTTGCGTATAAAACAAATATTCCTGTTGATATTTTTCAATTAAATTCTTCGGTAATACTATATAGCTCATCCGTAATGAGGGTAACAAAGCTTTTGATAGCGTCCCCATATAAATAACTTTCCCATCTGTATCTAATCCTTGTAGTGCCGGAATTGGCTTTCCTGAATAACGAAATTCACTATCGTAATCATCTTCAATAATATATCTATCTTCTGCTTTCTTCGCCCATTGTAAAAGCTGCGTCCTTCTCGTAATAGGCATAATCATTCCATATGGAAACTGATGAGAAGGTGTTACAAATACAACATTTGCATCGCTATTTTCTAAATCTGCCATACAAATTCCGTCCCTATCTAAAGACAACATTTGAACCTTCTTTTCTCCTTGTTCAAAAACAACCATTTTCCTATGATAACCTGGGTTTTCAACTGCATAATTACTTCCCTTCAACAATTGAAAAAGTAACTTCACTAATATTTGTGTTCCCGCCCCTAATACAATTTGGCTAGCTGAACAACGCACACCTCTAGATTCATACAAATAGTTGGCAATTTCCTCCCTCAGGCTCAATTCCCCTTGAGGATGTCCAAGAAAAAGCAATTTATTATTATGTGGCTGCCATACATCATTTATAAGCTTGCGGTACATAGTGAACGGAAAGGTATGCGTATCAACTCCTGTTTGGGTGAAATCAAATGTATAGTTTTCCTCCCTAAACGGAACCTCTTCTACTTTCACTTCACTTCCTTCTACATAAATCATCTGTTCAACTTTACATACAAAATAACCTTTTCTCGATGCCGACTCAATATAACCTTCTGCAAGTAATTGCTCGTAAGCCGCTTCTACTGTATTCTTACTCACTTGTAAATAGCTCGCCAGCTTTCTTTTTGCAGGTAGTTTTGTTAAAGCCGGAATCGTTCCATCTTTAATCTCTTTTTTTATATACTCATACAATTGCACGTACAATGCTCTTTTACTATTCACATTTAAATTAGGCGTTAATTCTAACATAATATCTGACCCCTTAATAAAACTAAAATCTGATACTTTTTACAGTACCAGATTTTATATATAATTCCTTTTATCATGTCACACATAAAAAATCAAATACCGGAGAGGAGAAACATGATAATGAACAATGGTAGACGTATCGGACTCATTATGATTATTACAGGGGCTACATTATGGGGATTATCTGGCCCGATGATTCAGTGGCTATTTCAACATACTAACGTATCATCAGTTGATTTTTTAACAATTCGCTTATTGCTTGCGGGAATATTTATTTTATCTTTCTTACTTACAAAGAAACAAAACATATTTCAAATTTGGAGACACCCTAGACATTCTATACAACTTATTATTTTCTCTATTCTCGGCATGCTTGGTGCGCAATACGCCTTTATTGAAACAGTTCATATTAGTAACGCGGTTACAGCGACATTATTTCAATTTCTTGGCCCTGTTCTTATTACCATTTATGTCGCATTTGGACAAAAAAAATTCCCAGCGTCTATGCAACTGCTCGCAATTATAACGGCACTAACGGGGACATACTTTATTATTACAAATGGTTCAATTGAAAATATTGTTTTATCAAAAGAAGCCATTATTTTTGGTCTATTAACAGCAATTGGATTTGCATTTTATACCCTTCATCCAGCCTCTCTTATTAAAGAATGCGGAACAACTGTAGTAATTGGCTGGGGAATGTTAATTGGAGGTATTGCCCTGCTTATTTGTAATCGCTCGTTTGAATGGAATCAGCTTTCACAAACTTTTACACTAAAAACATTTTCTATGCTTATTCTTATCATTATAAGTGGCACTCTTTCTTTCCTCCTTTATATCGGTAGTCTGAAATATTTAGCAGCAACAGAAACAAGCATTTTATCTAGTATTGAACCACTTGTAGCTACCATCGTTTCAATCGCTTGGCTGAATGAATCCTTTGGAGCCTATCAATTATTAGGCGGCTTATGTATCGTTCTTTCTGTTATTTTCTTAACGATGCCACAAAAAGAGAATGAACCTACCTTTTCAACTGAACAAATATAAAGTGAAACTTTAATCAGTGGGGGGGTTCTTCATCCCCACTGATTATTAGTTGAACCAATCGGACTTTTATGGGCAGTTGATCCCCCACCTAAATTCTTAGCTTTCGCTGAATTTTGAGGTGGGGATCTTACTGCCCATTAAAGCGGGATAGAAAATGTCAAAAGAGGTCGTACAAAACTTACGACCTCTTTTGACGTTTTAAAGGAATTGTCCCGCTTTCTGGCAAATACAATTACACTAACAATAAAAATTAGGAGTGTGACACCATGAAAAAAATCGGAACTATGCTACTTTTCTCCTTTCTCATCGCTGGATGCACACAAGCGCAACCTGATTTAGAAAAACCTAAAAAAGAAGCTATCGCAACGTCATCCACTCAAGTTAATGCACCTTCCTTCTTTCACCTTAGCGTTTTAAAAGATGTAAATTGGGAAGAAACACCCTCCTTCATACAAGAAAAAATACCTTTAAGAGGTATTGAAGACAAAATCGCAATGGCTGATAGCCCTATTATCGCAAATGAAAAAAGCGAAATGATGTGGTACTTTTTAGATCCTGAAATGCCAACTGGAAAACTATCTATTATTGCACTAAAGCAAGGATCAGTAACTCCAACACCAGTACTCTTTCAACAAGAAACTTCCAAACCAACTTGGACTACTTCAAATACAATTGATTCCACTACAAACGAACTCCCTCTCACTATGTCACTACCTTCATCTGGATTATGGGTATTAAATATATATGTGAATGAAAAATATTATGATCAGTTTGTAATCCATACTGAGTAAAGTAACTAAACTAAAACACTCTCTCCTTATTTTAATTTCTTATCTCAACAAAGCAGTGCCTTTTAGGCACTGCTTCTAGCTATTAATAACTTGGCACTTCTGTAATTTGTGCCACACCTGACTCAATGGCTGCTTTCGCTACAGCTTCCGCAACACTTGGAACAACTCTTTTATCTAACGGATTCGGGATTACATAATTCGCATTACATTCTTCTTCCGTAATGATGTTAGCGATCCCATATGCTGCCGCTAATTTCATCTCTTCTGTAATATCAGTCGCGCGCACATCTAACGCACCACGGAATATCCCCGGGAACGCTAATACATTATTTACTTGATTCGCATAATCCGAGCGCCCGGTTCCTACTACAGCTGCCCCAGCCTCTAATGCATCCTCTGGAAAGATTTCTGGAATTGGATTCGCCATTGCAAACACAATTGCTTTCTCATTCATCGTCTGTACAAGTTCTTTCGTTAATACGTTAGGAGCAGATACGCCAATAAAAATATCAGCTTGGTGAATTGCTTCTTTCAACGTTCCACGCACATGTTCTCGATTTGTCTTTTTTGAAACTTCAATTTGCGCTTCGTTCATCCATGTTTCACCTTCACAAACAATACCTTCTAAGCTAACTAACGTAATGTGCTTTGCACCAGCCTTTAATAATAGTTTCCCAATTGCAATTCCTGCCGAACCCGCACCGTTAATAACGATTTTTACATTATCCATTTGTTTGCTAACAACTTTTAATGCATTAATAACAGCTGCTAAAACGACAATAGCGGTTCCATGTTGATCATCATGGAATACAGGAATATTTGTTTCTGCTTTTAATCGCTTTTCAATTTCAAAACAACGTGGTGCTGCAATATCTTCTAAGTTAATTCCTGCAAACGTAGGCTCTAAATTTTTTACAAGGGTAACGATTTCATCCACATCAGTTGTACCTACACATAACGGGAAAGCATCTACATTCGCAAATTTCTTAAATAAAATACTCTTTCCTTCCATAACAGGCATAGCTGCTTTCGGTCCAATATTCCCTAAACCGAGTACCGCTGTTCCATCTGAGACAACTGCCACCATATTACCGCGTGCTGTATAGTCATACACGGTTTCTTCATCCGCCGCAATTGCTTTGCAAGACTCTGCTACACCTGGTGTATATGTCAGGCTTAAATCATCCGCTGAATTTACTTCTACTTTACTTGTAATTTCAATTTTCCCTACTAATTCTTTATGCAGTAACAATGATCTTTCATTAATTTGATTTTCTAACATACTTATAATCTCCCCTTAATTTGACAAGCTAGCTATATGAATATAGCTAGCTTGTTTGACTATGAAAACATTTTTAATAAAATTGTCGCTGTTACAACCATTGCTGCCCCGCCTAAACGTGTTGAAATTTGCGCAAAAGGCATTAATTCCATACGATTTGAAGCTGATAAAATAGCAACATCTCCAGTTCCACCTAAACCACTATGACATCCCGTTACAATTGCTGATTCAACTGGATACATTTTCATCACTTTCCCTACAAGAAAACCTGATGCTACCATTGTAAGAACAACTGATGCGCACACAACAACATATCCTACTGAAAGAACTGCTGCTACGTCTTTTAGCGGAATATATAGCAATCCTAGTCCAACCATTAACGGCCAAGTTAAATTCTTCGAAATGAATTTATATAAATGGAATGCACCTTGCTCCATTTTTGCTGGCATTAATTTGAAATATTTTACAATTGCTGCCGAGAAGATCATAATGATTGCCCCAGGAATACCGATGAACTTAGAAGCAAATCCTCCGAAAATGAAGAACGTACACGCAATTAATAAACCTGCTCCCATTAATGAGAAGTCAATTGGCTTTTCTGTATTTTGTTCTTTTAATAACTCGGCTTGATTGTCGGTTTTCACTAATACACCGTTACCACTAAGCTCTGGTTTCTTCTCACCTAAACGCTTCATATACCCTGCACTCACGATTGCGAACATATTTCCAATAATAGCCGCTGGAATAAGCTGTGATACAAACGTTGCTGATGATTCGTTTAAAATATCACTATAAGCTAGCGATAATGGTAAAATCCCTTCCCCGATACCACCACTCACAATTGGTACGATGATGAAGAAGAATGTTTGCTTCATTTCAAATCCAAATAGTGAACCGACCAATAATCCTACTGCTACAGAAGCTAACGTCCCTACTACTAAAGGAATAAACATACGAACGAAACCTTGTACTAACACTTTACGGTTCATTCCTAAAATACTCCCGACTACTAAACAAGAAATATATAAATATAAGAAGTTCGATTTTTTCATTAACATAGTCGCAGCTTCCATTGAAGCTGGATTCATCCAGTTAAAAAATACAAGTAATGATGGAATAAATAGCGAAAGTATTGCCGGACCGCCGATATTTTTTAAAATTGGAATTCTCATCCCAATGTCTCCTAAGAAAATACCCATGATCATAATAACTGCAAATCCACCAATCATATCTGCTGGCAATTTATTATATACAGATGCCCCATAAATAATAGCAGCCAATACTACATATAACGGTAAAGGTATAACACCGATTTTTACATTCATAATTTTAGAAGCGAAAGATTCTCTTTGTACTTCATTTCCTTCAGAAAATGATACCGCTTCCACATTCTTTTGAATTCCCATATGGCACCCCCTTGTTTTCTTAATAACAATATTAAAACGCTTTCAACAGTAAAAATAGTTTTTGTAAGTTTTGTAATTGATTTTGTAATTAAAAAAAGTATAAGCGACTTATAATAAGTCGCTTATACGTAAAACTCTATTTTATTTTGGTCAATACATCTTAATTTACTCACCGGTCTCCCTACATGTTGATACACCATTTCGTTTTCTAATACTCCAATTTCAGTCAAAAACATTACATACTTTCGAATAGAAACCCTTGAAACACCAACTAATTGCGCCATTTCATCTGTTGTAAACGCTCGTCCATTCAGCGACTCGATTTTCTGCCAAATTAGTTGCAACGTTTGCTTCGTTAATCCTTTCGGAAGCTCTTTAGTAACAGTAGACTCTCTTTTTTCTTTTTGCAAAATTAACGAATCTAATTCCGATTGACTAATTTTTTGTTGTTCTTTCATGAAAGTAAGTTTTTCTCGATATATAGTTAACGCCTTTTTAAATCGTTCAAATGTAAATGGTTTAATTAAATAATCTACTACGCCATATTGTAATGCTTTTTTAATACTCCCCATATCATGTACAGCTGAAATCATCATAATATCGATTTCTTTTTCTTGGTTCCGAATATACATTAAAAGCTCAAATCCAGTCTCTTCAGGCATAAAAATATCAAGTAATACTAAATCTACTCGTGATCCCTCTAATACTTCTATCGCCGATTTTACGGAGTTAACTGCTTGAACAAGTTCAAACCCTCCTACTTGCTCTAAATAATGCGTATTTAACATTGCTACCATCGGGTCATCTTCTACAATTAAAACTTTAATCATATTTGCCTCTCATCCCTACCTTTAGGTATTTCAATTGTTATCGTTGTTCCCTTTCCTACTAATGAATGCATATGAATTTCCCCATTTATTCGCTGTATACTTTCTTTTACAAGATACAAACCATAACCACGGTTATCTCCCTTTGTGGAATAACCTTTCGTAAATAATGCCCCTATTTCTTCTTCTGGTATACCTTTCCCCGTATCTTGTACTGTAATGATTAATGTATCACCATATTGTATCTCAAGTTCAACTTGCTTCTTTTCACAATTCGTCACTGCCTCTAATGCATTATCAATTAAATTTCCGACAATCGTAATTAGTTCATGAATAATACTTTCATCATCTATTTCCGGCATGTAAGAGTCTTCACTTATGATTAATTTTATATTTTTCTCTCTAGCATAGCTAAGTTTCCCAAGTAAAAACCCAGCAAATACTGGACTTTTTATCCTTTCCATAACCCCACCAATTTCATATTGATGCTCTGATACCATACCGCTTATATACTTCTGCAATTCTTCATACTGCTTCATGTGTGTAAGCCCTAATACGACATGCATTTTATTCATAAATTCATGCGATTGTGCCCGTAATGCTTCCGCATATAGTCTAATACCAGTTAATTCTTCTGCTAACTTTCTAATCTCTGTTTTATCACGAAATGTTGCAATCGCACCAACTATTTCTCCTTTTACATATAAAGGAACACGATTCGTCACAATCGTAATTCCATAAATATTTTGTTCTTCGTTTAATTGTACCTCTCCCGTTTGTAATACTTCTTTTATACGTGAATTAGGCATATACAACTCAACATCTTTACCAATAAAATCTTCTTCAAGACCACTTTTCTTAAACAATCGTTTTGCCTCATTATTTATTAAAGTCACATTGGCCTCTTTATCTACAGCAATAATACCTTCCTTTACAGATTGTAGCATCGTATTTCTTTCTTCAAGAATTTTCGCTATCCTGTGAGGTTCAAGACCAAATAAACTTTTCTTTATATGTCTAGCTAGTAATATTGCTCCTATAATTCCGACTAGTACTCCAACTCCAACTCCAATATAAATAATATGTCTACTTTCCTTAACTCTCTCTTTTACATTATCTGCTGAAATACCAACGGCCACCGCTCCAAGTTGTTCACCCGTTTCAGAAAATACAGGTACAAATACTCGCATTGAAATACCTAAAGTTCCTTCTGCCAGCGATACATGTTCCTTTCCTTTCAATGCAGGCCCTTCATCTCCCCCAATAAAATGATGACCTATTTTTTGAGGATTTGGATGTGATTTTCTTATTCCATTCATGTCCATAACTACAATAAATTGAACACCTGTGTTTTTTAATATTCTATTTGTATACGTTTGGATTGCAGAAGTATCTGCTTTCCCAGTCAAACCATCGATCACAATCGAATCATTCGCCACAATATGTGCAATTGTTTTTGCTTTCTCTGCTTGGCTATCCTCCGTCGTCCGTTCTACATTATGACTAATTAATATATCTGTCACAAGTAAAGAAAAAATTACAACTGTACAAACTAACAATGTAATCGTTTTCCATAAATTCCATAGTCTTTTTCTTTTTTTCATCCCGTTAATGACTCCCCTAATTACTGAATAGAAAAATAAGTAAGGTGATATTATTTTCACCTTACTTATCTGCTGTTATTATACTTTAAATTTACTAGTCATCGCTTGTAGTTCTTCGGCCATCTCAGCTAAATTTTGCGAAGCTGAACTAATTTCTTCCATTGAATTCATTTGTTCTTCTGTTGAAGCAGCAACACTTTGCATACTAGCTGTATTTTCTTCTGCAGCTGCTGCGATTTCATCAATAGCATTTGTCACTTCATTTGCATCTCCAGCAATTCTCTTCGTTGTTTCTACCATTTGATTCACTTGAGAAACAATATGTGTAGTAGAACTTAAAATTTCCGTAAAACTCACCTTCGTTTTTGTTACAACATCAAGACCTTGTTGAACTTCCCCATTCACATTATCCATCGCCTTAACAGTATGTTCAATATCAGCCTTAATTTCTGCAATTAAATTTGCAATCTCTCCAGATGATTCTCCTGATTGCTCCGCTAATTTTCTAACCTCATCTGCTACAATAGCAAATCCTCGGCCCTGTTCACCTGCTCTTGCTGCTTCAATAGCTGCATTTAAAGCTAATAAGTTCGTTTGAGTAGCGATATTTTGAATTGCTTCAGAAATAGCTCCTACCTGCTTTGATTTCTCATCAAGAAGTTTAATAATAGCATCTGACTCGGATACCGATTTAGAAATAGACTGCATTTGTTTTGCTGTTTGTTCAACCAATTCTTCCCCTTCTTCAGCTCTTTCTTTCGCATGTAATGAGGAGATAGAAATTGATTCCGCGCTTCCATTTACATCTTGAATTGCAGTATTTACTTGTTGTAATGTAGCCGCACCTTCTTCAACACCTTGACTTTGTGATTCAGCCCCACCTGATACTTGTTCCATTGCAATTGTAATTTGATCTGTCGCATCATTTGCTTGCTGTACGCTCGCTGTTAACTCTTCAGCCGATGCAGCGACATGTTCTGCTGAAAAACTAATTTGAGTAATCACATCTTGTAAAGAGGCAGACATTTTATTGAAGGAATCCCCTAATTTCCCTATGTCATCCTTGGAATAGATTGTAATTTTCTCAGTCAAATCTCCCTTACTAATTTTATGTGCCGAGTCAGCTATTTTTCTTAATGGTCTTGTAATAGACTTTGTAATGAAATAAATTAATACACTACCAAATACAATAGCTATAGCTATGACAATAAAAGTCTTATAAAATACTGGATTCGCAGCTTGGGTAATTTCTTCGTCGAACATAACTCCTACTACTTTCCATCCTGTTTTCTCATTTGTTGCAAAGATTAAATTCTTTTTATCATCTTGTTCTGTATAAGACACATTTCCTTGTTTATCTTCATAAATTGGTTTAATCCAAGGATCAGTAACTTTTGCACCTGGTTTTCTAGATGGATGACTAACAATTTGCTTATTTTGATCTAAAATAACTGCATAACCTTTTTCACCAATGTTAATCATTTTGGAAATTTTTAAGATGTTATCTAAATTTAAGTTAATTCCTATAACACCTTTACCATCTTTTACTTCTTTAGCAATTGTCACTACCATATTTTTGGTAGATGCTGATTGATATGGTGCAGTAACAATTACTTTCCCTTTATTTTCATGCGCTTCTTTATACCAAGATCTATCTGTTGGATTATATCCATCAGCCATTTTGATAAATGGTTCTCTTATAAACTTTCCCGTCTGTGTTCCAATATAAATACCTTCTACTTCTGGATGAAGTTTTATATATTGAGCTAACTTTGCTCTTACTATTTCTTCTTGTCCGTTTGGATATGTATCTTCTGTCAAGATGTCTGCAAAGTATGCTGCATCAACAAATTTCTCTTCTATATTTTGAGAAATAACAGTATTTAAAATCGAAATGTTTTCCTTTGCTTTACCTGTGATTTGTTGTTCAAAATTTGTTTTGGCAGTTTGATATGAAACACCACCGATAATAAGTCCTGGTATAGTTAAAATAAGAAAAAATGAAATGATTAATTTTTTCTTGATACTCATGCATTTAACCCAGTTAAATATTTTTTGCATAATAAGCCTCCTTTATGTAATGTGAATACTTGTGTAATTTTATACAAGTAACATATATAAAACAATATATAATGATAACATGTAATTTTTTTGTCAATTATGCATTTTTACATATTCACTACTTCTAAAGATTTAATCATAAAAAATAAGAAAACTTCAGCTTATATAATAAGCTGAAGTTCTCTTATTTCTCAACAAAAATCTTACAATTCCTTACATCTATTTCCTTACTAATTCATTTAGAGCTTTTCACATAACTAATCGCCTGACTCCCCATTTGTATCCAGGCCTTTTCAAAGTTTTCTCTCGGTACTTTTACATCTAAACTATCACTTAGAGGATCTCGAATGTATACAAATTCTTTATCATATCCAACAAGTACTACACAATGTTCATTATACGTAATAGAAACATCTCCACTATTTGTTTCCCATGTAGTAAATTCATCTTCATCTAATGGTGCAAACGTTGCATTTGTAATCATAACTACCGGTTGTCCTGCCTTTACACTCTTATAAAGTTCTTCTATACTCTTCCCTGTTAAATCCACAGCTTTATTAGGTAAATACTTTTTCGCTAATTGAAAAAGTGGTCCATGATATACACCATATCCAGATTCAGAAAAGGTATAAATATTCCCTACAAATCCTTCATTCGGATTTCCACGTACACCATCGTTCATAAAATCAACTTTCTTTATTTCATTTGCTAATTTCATCTTATCCACTGTAATGCCTGCGTATTGTAACATCATCGCTAAGCTCGTCACTTCACAGCCTCTATCTAGCTCTGGTAATTGCTGAATGAAAGGTACATTTGATAAGATGACCTTTTCATCATTATCACTAAACTCTGCTTCTTTTCCGCTTCGTATATGGAAGAAGGTTAACTTCTCCACATACTTTGTAATTCCATTTGTATATACATTCCATACTGCTATAGCTAGTAAAGCCATACATATATACCACTTCCATCTCCGTATCACTCTCACGCCCTTTTTAGTTCGTTAAATACGAATAAAACGCGTCAGCATCCGTGCGAATCACCGGTACAAAATTTAGTTCTTTGCCTTTTTCAGGCTGATCTTTTTTTATTTTTTCGGCTAATTCTTGAACGTTCATACTCGTTTTATCCATATTAAGCTCATCTGCCATTTGTAATACTTTTTGTTCATTAATTTCTTTTAATACTTGATATTTATCTTTACCATACAAATCAATATGATATTTTTTTGCTTCTTCCTGTACTTTTTGTTCATACACTTCTTGTGCTAACATTTCTATCTCTTTTCCTTTTTGGGAAATACCTAACTTCCCTGCTTCCTCCCTTACTTTCGTTCCATAGATTTCTTCCTCAATGTCCTCTATTTCTTTTCCTTTTGTTGAGATGCCTAATTTATCCGCTTCATCGTTAATTTTAATCGTATTAATTTGATTAATTAAATTTATAATCGTTGTATTCTCTATAGATATCCCTAGCTTTAACGCTTCTTGCTTTATTTTTGTTTCATAAATTTCTTCGGAAAGAGTTCCAACGTCTTTTCCTTCAATCGAAATTCCTAACTGTTCTGCTTCCCTTCCTACTTCTGTTTCATGGATTTCTTTTTCTAGCGTAATTTGTTCTTTCCCTTCCGTTTCAATCCCTAGATTCTCCGCCTTTTCTTCTGTATGCACCGCATGTATCTTCCCATTGTTTAATTGTTCTTTGCTGCGCTGCTCGTAATCTGTCTTTCCTTTTGATGTTTCAGAAGGAGAGGCACCCCCTAATATACTTAAACTCATTACTCCAATAGTGAATACCGTCATCATTTTCTTTTTCAAAATTAATTCCTCCCTCTTACACGTTCTTTTCCATCATTCCCTATACATAATCAAAATAACGTTATGATTGATATAATCTGCTCAAATACCTTTTTATAATCGCTTCTTCATAGGGCGAGCTTTCTGTATATAATACATGTTATAAATAGTTTCTTAACTTTCCCTTAAAAAAAGACGACCTTGTAAAACAAGATCGTCTTCTCACTTATATCCTTTGGTTTTTCGGAAGAATCACTTCAAAACAAGTGCCCTCTCCCCATTTGCTCTCTACTAATATTTTTCCATAATGCTTTTCTACAATCCAATTTGCGATTGAAAGACCTAATCCTGCTCCTTCTGACGCACTTCTTGCTTTATCACCTTGATAAAAACGATTAAATAGTTTAGGGATGTCCTCATCTTCCACTCCTATCCCATCATCTTTCACTCGTATACGAATCGAACTGTTCGTTTGCGTACAATCGATTTGAATATGACCACCTTCATTCGTATACTTCATCGCATTATCTAACAATATGACCATCATTTGATGGATTCGTTCTCTATCACCCATAAATGATATGTTATGTTCTACTTGCAATATCATCGCTTTTTCTTGATAAGAAGCAATTTCCTTATATGGATCTACTATTTCTTCTAACAATACATCCATTTCAAATGTTTTCTTATCCATCTCAATTTGATTAGAATCTGAACGTGCTAACAATAATAAATTAGCTACAAGCTTAGATAACCGTCTACACTCCTTGGAAATCGTAGAAATATCCATCGCTTTTTCTTCTATTGTCGCAGATGGTGACTGAAATAACACATCCGTTTTGGATTGAATAACCGCAAGTGGTGTCCTTAATTCATGTGATGCATCCGAAACGAACTGCTGCTGTTTCTCCCATGAAATTTGAATGGGTACGAGTGCCCTGCCAGCTAAGAAAAAGCCAATTCCTATTGCACATAAACTTCCTACGCTACAACCTATCACAAGAATTAAAAATAAAGTATTTAACATTTCTTTTTCAGCTGTTATATCCCTTACAATTTGAACTATTTTTGTATCTTGTTGAAATGCAAACGTTCTAAAATATTGCCCTTGCACTTCTATATCTTGCAAAGTTCCTAATTTCTTCGGAGAAAACTTTTCCAAATTATCTTCAAAGATAAAACGACGTTTGCTGTTTTCAATACCTATCTCCACTGTGTTTCCAAGCCAAGTTAACTCCATTATCCTTGGATCCCCAATTGGAGGATATCCCCTAATTTTTTTAGGTAGTTTTTTATCATCTGAATTCTTTCTATGCTGAACGGATTTTCCTATCGATATATCTACTTCATTATAAATACGATTATATGTGTACGAATAAATAATACTACCTAATACACCTATCAAAATGATAAATACTAATGAATTCAATATAGTCAATCGAATACGTGTCTTCTGAAACATACTTCCCTTTTTCATTGTTCTTTTAATATATATCCAATACCTCGAACGGTTTGAATATCTTTCTGATAACCGAATGGCTCTAATTTTTTACGTAAATGATGTACATACACTTCTACAATTGCTACTGTCGTATCAGAATCAAATCCCCAAACACGATCAAAAATTTGTTCACGCATTAAAATTTTTCCGCTATTTTGAACGAGGTACTCTAGAAGCTCATATTGTTTTAATGTTAGCTTCATACTTTGTCCATCTACTTGAACGTCTTTATCTTTTCCGAACAGTTCAATCCCTTTATAACGAATAGTCTGCTTTGTTGTTAAACTACCGCTTCGTCGTAATAAAGCACGAATTCTCGCTTTTAACTCTGGAGCCTGAAATGGCTTAACGATATAATCATCCCCGCCAAAATCCAACCCTTTCACGCGATCTTCTAGAGAATCTCTCGCTGTTAAAAACAGGACTGGTGTTTCAATCTTTTCCTCACGTATTTTTTGAATTACTTCAAAACCATCCATTTCTGGCATCATCACATCAAGTAAAATGGCATCATATATATTTTGTAACGCTAGAAATAATCCATCTTCTCCATTCAATGCTGTATCTACTTCAAATTCATCGCGTAATATTTGGACAATAGACTCTAATAAGGAAGCATTATCTTCTACTACGAGTAAGCGCATATTCTCACCTTCCACCATATTGTTCGATTCTATATTATAATTACATTTTAACGTTTTTCTCGATGTAAAATTTGGAAGACTTATTATATAAGCTCTTCCTTAAATTTAGCTTAATAAAAAATTGAAAGAAATAAGATTCCTCTTATCTCTTTCAATTTTTTACTACGTATACCTTTTTGCTCGGCAATTCTAAACAATTTAGCTGGCCGCCATATACAGCACCGCCATCAATTCCTATAATACGATTGCTCCCAAAATATACACCACAATTCTCACTACCATGAAGCGTTTTTGTTTCCGTATGACCAAATACAACAACCTTTTCCCCGCTATATCCACTATGAAACTCATTACGAATCCACATTAACGTATATGGTTCACATTCCGAAACCTGCTTCAATGGCTCAACACCAGCATGTACAAATATATACTCTTCTGTTTCAATGTAATGATCTAATTTTTGAATAAACTTTACATGTTCATCTAATACACGCGATTGTAAAATCGGTTTTTGGAAATTCTCCTCATTAACCACAATATCTTCTTCCACAAATCCATAACTATATAAAGTCTTATCTCCACCATTTCTTTTTACCCAATGGTTCCATGAACGTTCATCATCTGTCGTTAACGCCTTAATCATCATATCTTCATGATTGCCCTTTAGAACGAGGGCTCCATCTTCTTTTAACTCTTTTACTTTTTCAATTACTGCACGCGCATTTGGACCACGATCCACATAATCTCCCAGTAAAATTAATTGATCCTGTTTTGCATCGTATTGAGCTTCTTCCAGTAACTGTTCGAACTTTTCTATTTCTCCATGAATATCACTAATAACAAGAATCCTTTTCATATTATCCCCTTCTTTCTAGGCCACTCTCTTTCTAATTATATTTCAAAACAACAGAATCCTTTGAACTCATATTCAAAATCATATTTATTACAAATAAAACGATTATCCTTACAACAATGTAAGTCTCTTGTCATCCAATTCGATAGTTGCAATTGCTATATTTCCTTATACTAAAAGTAAGAAATGAAACAAAAAACAAGGAGAGATGAGAAATGAAAAAAGTGATGGAAGTTGTAGTAGCAGTGGCAGAAGTTTTCGTTAACGGTAAACAAGTCGCAATGGAGTTAAACAAATAATGAAAAGGACAAGATTCATTCTAGACCCTTTACTCATATAAAAGGGATAAGACTTCTTCATTTTTTTGATCCCTTATCTCCTAAAAAAAGCCGTATCCTTTTTCGGATACGGCTTTCTTATTTCCATGTTCATTTACACACTTTATTATTCCTAGTTGGTTATAAACAAGTAAAATCTCTGCTTAAATTGTTTTCTCCTCCTTGTTTACTGTGTATCTATCCCTCTCTTCAAACAATTTTTTCAAAACAAAAATCCCATTCAAATACACATTACTGAATCCATCATACGAAATGACTTCTTCATTCTGTCTATCTAAATGGGATTATTTCATGCTTGTTATTCCACCGGTTGTGGTTGTGGCTGTACTACTTCATTCGCCCCAGCAACCCTCAACATATTTGCAATATCTTTAAAACCTCTTTTTTCAGCATATTGCAGTGGCGTAATATTTTCCTTATTGGCCATATTTACATCTGCCCCGTGGTCAATAAGCATTTGAATTACTTTCTTATGATTTTCACTACCATTTCCTAATACGATTGCTTCTACTAAAGCTGTTCCACCACGAGCATTTTTATAATTCACATCAATATCTGTATGCTCTAACAATTCTTTTACGACCTCTACATGGCCACGTTCAGATGCAAAAATGAGTGCTGTTCCACCTGATTTAGTCGTTTCTTTCGTATTAACTCCTGCATTAATTAGTAGCTTTACAATGTCTGTATATCCTTCTCTACTTGCATAAAGAAATGGATTACTTTGTTTCTCATCTTTACTTTCAATATTAGCACCTGCACCAATTAATGCTTTAACTGTCTCTACATGATTTTGATACGTTGCTGCAAGGATAGGTGTTTCTCCGTTGTCACCTTCTACGTTTATATTAGCTCCATCTTGAATCAGCTTCATAGCTGTTTCTGTGTCTCCAAGGGTCGCAGAAAGTAGTAACTGTTTGTCCATTAAATTTATACTTTTTTCTTCTTTAGATTCTTCCTGTTCTTTATGCTGTTCTTTTTTCTTTTCGTTTTTCACATGAACCGGTTTCGATTCTGGCTCCTCTTGCTTATCGCAAGCCACTACCGTCATTAAAAGTCCTAATAACATACATAATAAAATTTTTTGTTTTCTCACAACTACAGCTCCTATGAAAGATAATGTTTTCTTAACCATTCCTCCATCACATACAATAACTCTTCTTGAGTACATTTATCCATAAGCTCTTTATATTCCTTCTTTAATCGGATTATCTAAACTTATATTAGCGAAGCAATTAGTTTAGCACGATTTTACCGCATTTGTATACATTTCTAAAAAGTACATAAATGATTGCTTTAGGTTACTATATTCCATTGTAACCGTTCTTCTAAAAATTTTACACCTTTTCTATATTTGCACCTGAATAATACTAGAAAAAGACAACTATATAGTTGTCTTTTTCTAGTATTAATGATGTCCACCGTGATTTCCCTTTTTCGGATTCCCCATCATTTCTTTATTCATTTCCCATTTATGCTCTGCTAGCTCTTTATATGAAAGAACTTTCCCCTTATAGTTAGATACAAAGTTCTTTGCATCTTTTTTGTTTTTAAATGAAATGACGTTATAAGCCATTGGTGTTGTAATTGTTTTATCATATACATAAGTAGCGTCTTCTAACGAAACCCAATCTTTCGAATCATAATCTCGAACAAATTTTTCTTTCGTCTTTTCGCCCGGATTAATCTCCATCCATTTATACATACAACCGATATCATCAAACTTTAACGCTTTTCCATTTTCTAAAATGATTTCCGTTGCAAATTGATTATCCATTACCCCAATTTGGCAAATATCACACTTATCATGTTTCTCATCGATTGCTACTGCCTCTCCTTGTTTCTTACCACATCCTACAATTGTAAAGACAAAAAATAAGCATATAGCAAGCATCACATACTTTGTTCTCATTTCATTTCCTCCCTAACCGTATCTTCCACTAGGAGCATATCAAAAACTTGTGTGCGATTTGTGAAAAAATGATGTGTCTTTTGTAATATATGGAACAAAAAAGATGTGTAGTCATATCTACACATCTTTCATCATTCACAACCTGTAATTAATAAATCATCTTCTAACTTAACTAATAATGTATCTGTATTAATTTGCTGTCCAACAACTACATTTACTAATCTTATATTTCCACTGATGCCGACCGAAACCTTTTCAAGCTCACCGTTATTTTTTCGGATCATCATTAACTTTTCCCACTCATATACGTAAGAAGATTCATTAACAAAAATCTCCTCTACTTTTCCTTCATAAGAACTATAAATCTCTTCCATTCTCGTTTTCATATAAAATCTACTCCCTATTTCACACTTCAATATTTTCATCTTATTCTACCATTCTTACGGAGAGCAGCTTACTTTTTAAAAATTCAAATTAACTAACGTGAACAAAATGACCAAAATAAAAATTATGCTTCTAATGATGTTATTTTTCAAATTATTTACCATTTGGATGGATGCTTTTATGATAAACAAAAAAACTTTTTCTGAATTTTCATTCTTTTTTTGAAATCGTAATCATTTTTGAGGGGGAGATTACATGTTAGCACTACTTGGATTTGCGATGGTATTTGTCTTTATGTTTTTAATTATGACGAAACGTATGTCTGCACTAGTCGCATTAATATTAATACCAATTACTTTCGCATTAATTGGTGGTTTTTATGCAAATATGGGACCTATGATGTTAGAAGGAATTCAAAAACTAGCACCTACTGGTATTATGCTTATGTTCGCTATTTTGTATTTTGGAATTATGATTGATAGCGGTTTATTTGATCCTGTCATTAGTCGGATTTTGAAATTTGTAAAAGGAGACCCTTTAAAAATTGTTGTTGGTACAGCGATTCTTACAATTATCGTTTCATTAGATGGGGATGGAACAACGACATATATGATTACTGTTTCTGCAATGTATCCACTATATAAACGCCTTGGAATGAATCCACTTATATTAGCTGGGGTTGTTATGTTAGGGGCAGGAGTAACAAATCTTACACCGTGGGGCGGACCGACAGCTCGGGTTATGAGTGCTCTTGGACTAGACGCATCAGAGCTCTTTACACCACTTATACCAGGAATGATCGCTGGTGCCATTTGGGTCGTTTTCGTTGCTTACTATCTTGGCAAAAAAGAAAGAAAACGTTTAGGAATTATGGATGTACAACATTTAAAACAAATGCAAACGATGGATGAGCAAGCTGCCACAGTGGAATCTGCTGTTCATAAGCGCCCCAAACTTCTATGGATTAACTTTTTATTAACCGCTACTTTACTTGTCTGTCTCATACTAGAAGTTATGCCGTTACCTGTTTTATTTACAATTGCTTTCGCTATTGCTGTTATGCTTAACTATCCGAACTTAGAACAACAGAAAGAACGTATTGCTTCTCACGCAGGAAATGTATTAGCGGTTGTTTCTCTCGTATTTGCCGCTGGAATTTTCACTGGTATTTTATCAGGAACGAAAATGGTAGATGCAATGGCTCAAAGTGTAGTCACTCTTATACCAGATGCTCTTGGACCACAACTGCCAATTATTACGGCACTTCTTAGTATGCCGTTCACATTTTTCATGTCCAACGATGCTTTTTATTTCGGCGTATTACCTATTTTAACGAAAGCTGCCGCTGCTTACGGAATTAGTGCAGCTGAAATGGGACGCGCTTCATTACTCGGGCAACCTGTTCACTTATTAAGTCCTCTTGTCGCATCCACTTATTTATTAGTCGGAATGGCCAAAGTGGATTTTGGTGAACATCAACGCTTCACTTTATTATGGGCAGTTGGAACGACAATGGTGATGTTGATTACTGGAATTGTAATTGGGATTATTCCAATATAAGATAAAAAAACAGCAGAGGGCACATAGCCTCTACTGTTTTTTTATTATGAAGGAACAAGAAAATACCTTCTTTCTGGTCTCCCAACGCTCCCATATGTAAGTTCCGCATGTACTTTCTTTCCTGATATTAAATACTCTAAATAACGCCTCGCTGTCGACCTACTTACTCCTACCATCGCACTTAACATTTCTGCCGTAATTCCTTCTTCACTCACTGTTAACATATGCTTTTTTATTTTTGCTAAAGTTAAAGGATCTATCCCTTTCGGGGCATATTCTATTTCATTTCCCTTCACGCCTCTTTGAGACCATAGATGTTCAATTTGTTCTATAGATAATTGATTATTTTTCTTTAACTGCACAAGCTTTTTTTGATAATTTTCCAAACTTGCTTTAAAACGATCAAACATAAGTGGCTTTACGATATAATCTGTTACTCCGCCTCGTAAAGCATGCCTCACTACATCTGTTTCCGATGCAGCTGTAATCATAATAATATCTGTATCATGTAAATTATGCCTAATATACGTAACAAGTTCCGTACCTTGCATATCAGGTAAGTACACGTCTAATAAAACGAGCTGTGGTTTCACAAGATCTAACCATTCTTTCGCTTGTTCCCCAGTCGTTGCTGTTCCAATTACTTTAAACCCCTCAACCTTTTCAGTAAAACGACGATGAATGTCCGCAATTCGAATATCATCCTCTACAATCAATACTTCAATCTCCTCACCCATTACAATTCGCCTCTCTCTTTTGGTAATGCAATAATAAATAATGCACCACCTAAATCCCCTTTTTCGATTGCAATACTCCCATTTAAATCTTCTACCAATTCTTTCACCTTCGCTAATCCATATCCTCGCTTCCCGCCTTCTTTCGTCGAGAAGCCTTTATAGAATATGCTAGTAATGACTTCATCATGAATCCCTTGTCCTGAATCTTCCACTTCAATTACTATTTCTTCTCCGATATCAGTTACAAACATCCTTACCTTCTTATCATTCTCTTCATTTCTTTCAATTGCTTCAAATGCATTCGTAATTAAATTCCCTAAAATAGAAACGACATAATTACTCTCAATATGCGGGCTTAATTTTTCTAAGCTACTTTCACGATCTAGCATAAAATCAATCTTCAACTCTCTTGCTCTATTATAGAATCCAATTAAAATCCCACCTAACCATGGATTTTGAATTCGCTTCATAATGAATTGGACAAAATCTTGATATATCGCTGTTTCCTTATGAATTAGCTCTAAAGCATCTTCATATGATTCTAACTGAATAAGGCCTGAAAGCGTATACAACAAGTTGTTATATTCATGTGTTTGCGCTCTTAATGCCTCTGTATATTGCTTCGTCTGAGATAACTCTGCTGTTAACTGATCCATTTCAGATTTCAAACGTAAGCTCGATACAACACCCGTTACTCTATTCTTTACTTTAATAGGTAGACGATTCGCAATAACAGCCTGCCCTTTTATATTTAATTGACGATCAAACTGTTCTTCACCAGTTTGAAGTACATCTAATATCGTTGAATTAGGAATTACATTTAAAATAAATTCTCCAATAATATTTCGTTGTTCATCTAGCGAAAGAATATCGTAAGCTGCTTGATTAACTAAACTAATTATGCCATTTTGATCAATAACAATAATCCCTTCACGTACAGATTGAATCACTGTACTATGCTCTTCATATAAAGATGAAATTTCTTCTGGCTCCATCCCAAACATCATTCTTTTTATACTTCCCGCTAAATATATAGAACCAATTACCCCGATTAAAAGACCTATTATTGTAATCCAAAATACACGTTTTCCATATACTTCTACCGCTCCATGAATATCATCCATTGAAAATCCAACAGACACTACACCTATAATTTCATTTTCCTGATTACGGATTGGAACTTTGCCGCGTAATGAAGGTCCTAATGATCCAGTTGCTTTCGAAATATAAGATTTTCCTTCTAATAGAACTCCTTTATTATCTCCACCAACCATTGCTTCTCCTATTTTATCTCGCTTAGGATGTGCATATCGAATCCCCTCTTTGTTTCCAACTACAATAAAATCAGCATCTGTATCAATTCGAATTTTTTCTGCAATTGGCTGAATGATAGAAGCTGGGTTTTCTTTTTGAAAAGCTTCCTTTATTTCAGGTATAGCAGCAACGGTTTTCGCAACATGCAAAGCACGTTTCCCAATTTGCTCTTCTACTGTTTCAGACAATATGTAATAGAATAAATAGCTTGTTAACAGAAGTACAACTAAAATAAGTGTACTAATTGTTAAAGTAATTCTCGGTTGTAGTTTTAATTTTTTCAATTTCAAAACCATTCCCCTAACATGATTAAAAGTAGAATTTAAAGAATATACAGTCTTTTTTAATTATACTTAAATCATAACACGGTTACTCTATATTTCTTTCTTTTTCTCTTCGTAAAAAAAGAAACGAAGTAAAATTATTACCTCGTTTCTTAACATTTGTTATTACACTTTAAACTTACTAATCATCTCTTGTAGTTCTTCTGCCATTTGCGATAAATGAACTGCTGCTGCATTGATTTCATCTACTGAAGCTAATTGTTCCTCTGAAGAACCAGCAATATTTTGAACGCTTGCTGCATTTTCTTCAATCGTAGCTGCAATTTCATTAATAGATGCACTAACTTGTTTTGCATCTACTGTCATTTGTTTCGCTACTTCTACCATATTATCAATTTGTACAACTGTATCATCTGTAGATTTCAATATTTCAGCAAAGCTTTGCTTCGTTTCATTTGCAACTACAAGTCCTGATTGTACTTCTGTTCCAACTTGCTTCATAGAACTTACCGTTTCTTTTATGTCAAATTGTATCTCTTTTACTAGTTTTCCAATTTCCGTAGAAGACTGTCCTGATTGTTCTGCTAACTTTCGCACTTCATCTGCTACAATGGCAAATCCTCTTCCTTGTTCTCCAGCTCTCGCAGCCTCAATTGCAGCATTTAATGCTAATAAATTTGTCTGCTCTGCAATATGTTGAATCACCTCAAGGATTGCTCCAATTTGTTTCGACTTATCATCTAATAAAACAATCACTTTATCTGATTGTGAAACAGACTCATGGATTAATTGCATCTGATTCACAGTTTGTTCAACTAACTTCCCACCATCTTCAGCCTTTTTCTTCGTATACATAGATGCTGTAGATACTAATGAAGAACTATCTGCAACACGCTGAATTCCTTCTGTAACTTCTTCTAATAATGTTGCGCCTTCTTCAACTTCTTTCGTTTGTATTTCCGCTCCGCTCGATACTTGCTCTATCGCTTGTGTAATTTGTTCCGTCGCTTCACTTGTCTGCTTCATACTAGCTGTTAACTCTTCTGAAGATGCCGCTACATGACTTGCTGAAGTATTTATATTAGAAATGACCTTCTGTAATGAGGCTGCCATCTCGTTAAAGCTTTCTCCTAGCTGTCCAATTTCATCTTTAGAATGAACTGTAATGGATTCTGTTAAATCGCCTTCACTAATTTTTTTCGATGATGTAACAAGTTGTTTTAACGGATTGATAATAGAAGCAATGATGAAGTAAATTAAAATCCCGCCAATTATTAATGAAATACCAATAACAGTTATCGTTTTATAGAAAATAGGTTCAGCTGCTTCAATAATTTCTTTTGCAGGCATAATTCCTGCTATTTTCCATCCAGTTATCTTATTTGTTTTAAAAGTGATATGACGCTCTTCACCATCTAATGTGAAATTAAAATCACCTGTTTCTTGTTTGTACAACTCTTTTTCAAGCTTCTCTTCTACCTTATCTCCTGGCTTCATCGTCGGATGTGCTACCACATTTTTATCTTGATCAAAAATTGCTACATATCCTTTTTTACCGATATTAACCATCTTTGAAGTGTTTACGATATCATTAATAATTAAATCAATACCGAGAACACCGCTCTTATCCTCATTTTGTTTTGCTATTGTAATAACAATATTTCCTGTCGTTTTTGATTTATATGGAGCTGTAATAATTACTTCTCCACTTTTTTTCACTGCCTCTTTATACCAATCTCTTTCTGTAGGATTATATCCTTCTGGCATCTGAATAGACGGTGATTGAATAAACTGCCCATTGCTCGATCCAGTATAGATGGCTTCCAGTTCTGGATGTAACTTATTATATTCTTCTAGTTTATTTTGGATATTTTGTATTTGATCCGTTTGGTAACTTGATTGTGTAAATAATTTTGTAAAATAAACTGCATCTACTTTTTTACTATCCAGTTCTTTATTAATTACATTATCCAAAATTTTTATATTATCTTTCGCCGTTTGTGAAATCGTTTCATTAAAGTTTGTCTTCGCTTGCTGATAAGACGTCCAACCAATTACAATACTTGGAAGAATTAAAATGATAACAAATGATACAAGTAACTTTGCTTTTAGACTACTACTCCTTAATTTCCCTTGAAACATATTTCTACCCCTCCATACCGTTTTAAATGTAATTATCTCACATTTAATTTATTTATATGAATTACACGATTAATTGTATTAACTCTTTGTCTCTTTTTCTATTAAAGAGTTAATATATACCTTTTTCATTCTATATAAATTAAATAATTAAAACAATGTATAAAAATGTATATTATTCGAAATATTATAATCCACAGAAGAACCTCTAGCATCGCACTTACTAGAGGTCCCTCCCGCTTTACTATTCTTTCTCTTTTTCTACTTCCTTTTTCTCATCTTCTACTACAGATACAACAGGTTTATCGCTTGATAATTGCTGTACTGCTCCTTTTCCAGCAAATCCTTCTAATAACTCTTTTAAATCAATGCCAGAAGATGCTTTTAACGTTTCTTGCATCGTTGCCATTAAATCAGTCGCATAACCTGCAACTTTTCCGGCGCCGCTATTTTTACCACCGCCGCCTGTATCAACAACTGTAATTTTATCAATGTTGCTAAGTGGGCTTGCAACTTCCTTCGCATAACTTGGAAGCATGTTAAGAACCATATCCATAATCGCCGCTTGGCCATATAACTCAAATGCCTCTGCAATTTTTTGTTTCGCTTCCGCTTCTGCTAAACCTTTTAACCTAATAACATCTGCTTCCGCTGTACCTTGCGCTTTTTGTACTTCTGCCTTTGCTTGACCTTGCGCTTTTTCGATTTCTGCCTTCGCTAAACCTTCTACACGTACTTCTTCTGCACGAGCTCTCGCTTCAGCTTCAATCTTATATTGATCCGCATCTGCCTTTTTAATTTGTTTTACTTTTTCTGCTTCTGCTGATTGCTCAACAGCATAGCGATCTGCATCTGCTTTTTTCTTTACTTCTGCATCGTATTGCTTTTCACGACGCGCAATCTCTTTTTCTTCTAATTCAATTTGTTTCTCACGCTCAATGATTTTAACACGCATTTGTTCTTCTGTAACACCTTGTTGTGCTTTCGCTTGTTGTAATTCGTAAGAAAGATCCGCGTCTGCTCGAGCTTGTTCTTGCTCTCTCTTATAAGATTGTACTTTTAATTCTTTATGTTTTTCAGCTTCAGCGATTTGAGCATCACGTTGATATTCAGCTTCTTTTGCTTCTTTCTCAGCACGAGCTTTTTCAATACGAGCTTCTTTTTCACGCTCTGCATTCGCAATTGTTGCATCACGCTTAACTGTCGCAATTTGCGGCTGACCAAGTGCATCTAAGTAACCATTCTTATCCATAATTTCTTTAATTGTAAAGGAAACGATGCGAAGACCCATTTTCTTTAAATCAGTAGAAGCTACTTCATGTACTTTTTGAGCAAATTGCTCTCTATTACTATACGCATCTTCTACTGTCATAGAAGATAAAATCGCACGTAAATGACCTTCTAAAACTTCTTTTGCTTCTACTTTTAACTCTTCTGTTTCTTTTCCTAAATATTGCTCAGCTGCTGTAGATACTTCTTCAATTGTAGAACCTACTTTAATAATAGAAACACCATTTACTGTAACTGGAACACCTTGCTTCGTATACGTATCACGTGTACCCACTTCTAACTTGTAGTTTAATAGGCTTAAAGGCTCTGCTCGTTGCATAATTGGAACTACGAATGTACCGCCACCGCGAATAATCTTAATCTTCTTTCCATCATCAGTGGTAACTACATTTTTTCCGCCACCAAGCCAGTTCCCTGTAACAATTAACGCTTCATCTGGTCCAACTGTTCGATACTTCGTAATGAATACTAAAATGAGTAGAATTAAAATTGCGAGTAACACTCCACCAATAATTAATGGAATAGTCATGTGAATTCCCCCTTATAATTTTGGTTTTTTTAAAGAATAAGCGATGTTTTGTACAAGTAAAACACCATCTTGGACTCCCTCGATAATAACCTCAGTTCCTTGTGAAATATCTTTTTTCCCAATTGTTTTAGCTGGAATTGCATTACTTCCAAATTGAGAGGAGATTAGTACTTCTCCAAATCCTTCTGTAGGAATTGTCGTAATGACTTCTCCCTTGCAACCTATGAACTCATCCATACGTTGCACAGTATTTTGTTCTGCTTCTGCAATCGGCTTTAAAATTAGTATTTTCATTATGAATACACCAATAAAGGATATAGCACATGCAGCCCCGAAAATAAGAATGCTATTAAAGGAAAATAAATATTCTCCTATATAACTAAGTCCACATAACATGGCGAAAAAACTAAGTAATAAAGTAACAACGGATACCGATCCGCCTCCAAAACTAAATATGGATTCAAATATATCTCCAAAAAAGATATAAATAACAGTGAGTATAGTAGCAATAATAAATCCGTATAAATAAATTGTTTCAAGTGGATAACCAAACAAATCCATTTCTTATCCCCCTCTCTTAAACAATCCCTTTTTTGTTATGTGTATGCCCCACCTCTTTCAAAGATTATTGTTCTTAATTTTCAGTTATTTACTTTTTAAAGAAAAGCCTGTAAGACAGGCCCCCTAAAAAAGAACAGGAGAAGCCTATTGTGACAGGCTCCTCCTAGTAAATAACCGATATATTATATATCTATATAATACACTATTTTCCACAAAAAGTAAAGTTAAACATACATTGGAAAAGCACTTATTTTATCCCGCTTTAATGGGCAGTAAGACCCCCAACTCAAAATTCAGCGAAAGCAAAGAATTTAGGCGGGGGATCAACTGCCCATAAAAGTCCGATTGGTTCAACTAATAATCAGTGGGGGATGAAGAAAACCCCCACTGATTAAAGTTTCACTTTATTGATAATTCGTACGTTCCATCGCCATTATCATATTTATATACATACAAATAATACTTACCTGGTTTTGCATTCATTTTTGCCTCTATATGATTTCCATTAGCTTGACCGTAAGCAGCATAATTTTGCATATCTGATTCATGGTGAAGCACCCATGTCATCCCGATTCCATACTCATTTAAAACAGAAATATCGATATCTTTCGCTGATGCTACATTAAATGTATAAACATCAGTGTGATCTCCACCGATAAGGCTACCTTTTATAGTAGTGTTTAGCCCAATACGATTCGCTTCTTCTGGACGATTATTTGGTTCTGATTCTGTTAAACTTCCATCTTTAATCGTAACAGTTGTTTCGCTTCTGCTCTCTTCCCCTTTATCATCTTTTACTAGTAACGCAACTTTGTAAGTTCCTTCTCTTTCATATGCATGTACTGGATTAACCTCTGCACTTGTGCTTCCATCTCCAAAGTCCCATAAATAAGAAACGATTTTTCCATCTTCATCTTTTGAGCCATCACTTTTAAATTGAATACCTTCTTTTATAAGGCCATTATAAGGACCATTTATATGAACCGTTGGAGCTTTATTTTCTCCATCATCTTTTGCGATACCGTGGAAAACTACATCATATTCAAATTGATTTGAGCTATTCACACGATAATTGACGAAGTATGCTGTAACAGTTTTGTAGCCACTCCATTCTTTTTGTGCTAGTTGTTCTAGAGCTTCATTTACTCTTTTGCTCATTGCTTTCCAATCTTCTGACTCACCTTTTGTTACATTACCTGTAAATGTGCCTTCTAGTGTAAATGTATTAAAGAATTGAGAGCTATGTTTTGTCATTTTTGCATCTTTCATCGGTAATGTATCACTAATTTCTTTCTCTACTGCTGTTAACGATTTTGATGCATGTTCAGCTAAATAAGCATCTGCTACTTCCGGTACATTATATTTATCTTGATTATCGATTAGCTGCTGCATATACTCTTGATACTCTTTATTTAGTTTAGAGTCTTTACTTAAATTCTCACGATAAACATCATAATTTTTCACGTCATTCGCTCGAATTAAATCTTGAATTTTATCAAACGTTTCAAATTGATGTGTATATAAATAAGATTGCAATGCGAACGAGTAATTATAGAAATCCCAAGAACCATATTTAGCAAATAATGTGCGCTCTGCGGTATAACGGCTTGCAGGATCAGATGATAATCCACTAATGATGCTCTTTCTCGGTACTACATCATTTGTACGAGTAGACCCTGCGAAAAATTCAGCATTCCCTTCTTGGAACCAAGTTAATCTCTCATTTTGATACATATCTCCTCTTCCAAATAAACCTGGCACTTCAAATCTCCCTTGAAGATAATGGGTAAACTCATGACGGAATAATTCTTCTAAACTATAAATACTTTGTTCTGGCGTACGCTCATATGTAAAGAATGTTCCTGTTTCTTCAATATAAATTCCACCGTTGTTTGTTTCATATCCATACAGTTGTCTATTTAACTGATACTCCTCTGGACTGTTATAAATCACTATCGTTAATACATCATCTGCATTGCCTGGCTCTAATGCTTTGTCATTTCCAATTACACGATGATACTGCGCTTTTACTTCCTTCGCAGCCCAGTATAGTCTCTTAATTTTTTCTTCTGATACTTTATCCCCTGTTTTAAACACGATAGATCCATCATCGAATGTGTATGTTTTTGGTAAGTACTGTTCTTTTCCTTCTTTACGTATTTTCTCTAACTCTACTGCATTGCCGCTATAATCTTTCCCATTATAATTTGTTGTAATTTGTTCTACTGCAACAAAATATGGCTCACTTAAACGCGGATACATATGCATTGCTTGTGTAACAACCTCTAATCCTTTATTTGGATTACTATGAAACTTCCCTAAACGGCTAGCGAAATAAATTCCATTATTAACAAGCCACTTATTTTCTGGTGTTACTTCATTTAGAAGAGCGATACGATTTATTTCATTAATAAACCCATCTATTTTCCCATACCACATCGTTTCATTCGCTTCTTTACGAGCCTCAATTAAGTAAGACTGTATATCATAGTCAATCCCTTGCATCATATCGTATACAGCTTGTCCTTTCATACGATCGTCTACATACGTACGAAGATTATCATTATATTGTTTTAAAATATTAGCTGCATATTGAACCGTTTCTATATCACTTGAAGCATTACTGATTAATTTACCGTATGCCGATACGACTGAATCTTGCTCATATGTACCAAGCTTAAAGTTTGGGTTATTCGCAATTGCTTTTAAAGCAGGTAAACATTTATCCTGGAAGCTTCTCTCATTCAAATCGCTTAATTCATTATTGTAAAATGCAAGATAAAAAGCTGAACGTAACACTTCCGTAAACGTTTGAATTCCTTTTGAATCATCTTTCGTAAATGTACTACCTCTATGAGCTAATTCATCTATAACTACTTGCATTTTTTCCTTGTCTTTATAAAAAGCCTTTGCATCTTCATTGAACTGGAATAAGTCTGTAATTTGATTCCACTTAATACTTCCTAGTGTTTCGACTAATTCTTGATCATTCATTTTATTTAAATCAGCCATTGAATAGCTTTCTTTCATTTGCTTTACTTCTGAGCTCTTCATACTAGATGCTGGTCGCTGCGAAAAGTCTCCTACTTTTAACCGTTCTTGAAACGATAATGTTTCCTCTGCTTTAGAAACGTGTCCAATCTCATCTACTGGCTTTTCAATTCCAACTGGTTTCGAATGCAATACATTATATGGCACCTTTTCTTCTGCTGATGCATGAGTTTGAATTGCCCCCAGTGATAGAGCCATTGTACTAATGCTAAGCATTACTTTATTAATTTTTGATTTCTTGTTCATATCCTTGCCCCCTATTTAAAGATTCCATTCACGAATTTAACATAAAATCTAGATACAATAATATAAAATGCAATATTTCATATTATTTTTTCTTACATTTTGTACATATCGTGAACAATCTCTCCTTTATCTAACCTCCGATAGGTATGAAACTATAGCGATTAAACAGTCCCTTTACACGTTCTAAAAATCGAATTTTTTGACAATTAACCCTTTAATTGTTATGATTAATATAATTGTTAACTTTATTAAACAAGGGTGGGATTCTATGATAAAAAAAGAGAACAGTGTATTTTATATCTCCATCTTGCTAACAACATTATTCATCATATGGGGAATTACCCCGGCAAGTTGGATACAAGGCTATGATTTACAAAGCGTTACATCTTCCTTAAATTCATTTATCCTCAATAAATTTGGATGGTTTTACTCTCTACTTATGACCGCAATGATTATTTTAGCCGCTTATTTAGCATTTTCTAAGTACGGTTCTATTCGTCTTGGTAAGGATGGAGAAAAACCAAAGTATAGTTATCCATCTTGGCTATCTATGTTATTTGGGGCAGGAATGGGAATTGGACTCCTTTTTTATGGAATCGCTGAACCGATTTCACATTTTACAGATCCACTAACAGGAAAAGCAGGTACAGAGGAAAGCGCCAAGCTCGCTATGCAATATTCATTTTTCCACTGGGGTCTCTTTCCATGGTCACTATACGCAATGGTTGCTTTAACAATTGCATATTTCACATTCCGCAAACAAAAAGGTAGCACAATTGGGGCTACAGTTACTCCATTATTTAATCGATCGAGAAATTCTCCTATCGGAAAAACAGTCGATATTTTAGCTGTTTTAGCCACTGTATTCGGTATTGTGCCATCTGTTGGGATTGGTGCTCAACAAATCGCCGGAGGATTAAGCTATTTATTCCCTTCTATTCATAACACTTTACTTACACAGCTCATACTTATCGCAATCTTCGCTGTTTTATATTTAACAAGCGCACAAACTGGCTTAGATCGTGGGATTAAATATTTGAGTAACTTAAATTTCTCTCTTGCAGGTATTTTACTCGTCTCCTTTTTACTTTTAGGACCAACTGTATTCATTATGAAATATTTCACATCTACACTCGGTTCTTATATCGGAGCTTTACCTAGTATGGGATTAAATTTAGGAGCATTTAATGAAAAATCTTCTTCTTGGATAGAAAACTGGACTATTTTCTATTGGGGATGGTGGATCTCTTGGTCTCCATTCGTCGGTACATTCATCGCCCGTATTTCTAAAGGACGCACAATAAAAGAATTTATTTTTGGAGTTGTATTAATCCCAACTCTTATCTGCACATTTTGGTTTGCAGTATTTGGCGGTACCGCTATCCATATGGAAATGTTCCAATCGCTTGGTATAGCTGATGAAATCGCCAAAAATGGTACAGAGATTGGATTATTTGCTGTTATTTCACACCTACCGTTCTCTACATTTTTAACAATTATCGGGTTAATTTTAGTAGCCACATTTTTCGTTACTTCTGCTGACTCGGCAACATTTGTTGTTTCAATGCAAACGAGTAACGGAAGCTTATCACCGAAAAATAGTTTAAAACTTATATGGGGATTAACAATCGCGATCATTGCAGCTATTTTATTACAAGCTGGAGGATTAAATGCACTGCAAATTGCGGCTATAATCGCAGCACTACCATTTTCTATCGTAGTCGTCCTTATGGTTACCTCACTCTTTAAAGAGCTACGAAAAGAAGATGTTAATTTGCAAGCGAAAGAAGTTCCGAAAAAAATAAAAAAGGTTATGTAACGATTAACACCTCTTCTAAAAAAAGAATTCGGTCCTCAAATTAGTCCTGAATCCGTTATTACTGAGGGCGGAAAAGTAAATGAAATAAAACCCATTCGTATGAAATATAATTTTCATACGAATGGGTTTTTTACTCTATTATATAGTGTTGTAAACATGCTTTCTTCTTAACACCTTATATAACTATTTTACATTATAATAAGATTAAGCGTTTTTATTTCTTAAATAATCTCTTTCTAAATACAAACATACTCAGTGCTGAAAGAACTAATGCTAAGCCACCAAATAAAGATACATTATTTTCTTGACCACCTGTTGCTCCTAGCGATTTCTTACTTTCTTCTTGCTTAGTAACTGCTGGTTTATTTTCTTTCACACTTTGATTCGCTACTACTTTTTCTGCCACAACTTGATTATTCACGTTTTTTTCTTGAACTACTGCTGATTGATTTACTGCATCTTTTGAACCTTCAATTGCTTTTCCTGCTTCTTTTACCTCAGCTTTCGATCCTTCAACTTCTTGTGCTGGTTCTTTTACTTCTTCTTTCGATTCTTCAACTTCTTTTGACGGTTCCTTTACTTCTTCTTTTGACTCTTCAACTTCTTTTACCGGCTCTTTTACTTCTTCTTTTGGTTCTTCAACTTCTTTTACCGGCTCTTTTACTTCTTCTTTCGATTCTTCAACTTCTTTTACCGGCTCTTTTACTTCTTCTTTTTCAATTATATTTTGAATTACCGTTCCGTTAAAACTTATACTAATTTCATCAGAATCCAAATCAAATTTATACACCTTTTCACCTGGGGTACTCCATTTTATTACTCCGTTATTAAACGTCCCTCCCTCACTTGCCAATTGAATATTTTCAATACTTTCTCCTTCTAAATTATATACAGGAACTTGAATTTCTTCGTTTATTTTTGCATCATTTAAAATGATATTTTGTCTTCCCACATCAATTGTAAACCACTGACCTAATTGTATTAACGGCCTTACATCCCGAATCTCGTTTCCAGCTAATTTTAAACTAAGTAGGTCTAACATTGAGCCAAAAACTGATACATCTTTGATATGATTATCCGCAAGATTTAACCACTGTAAATTCTTCAATGAAGATAATGGGCTTATATCTTCAATTTGATTATGAGATACATTCACAGCGTTCAACTTTTCTAAGTTCGAGATAAATTCAATATTCTTCAAACCTACTCCTTCTAAAGTAAGTTTTTCTAAGTTCGTCATGTACTCTAAACCTGTTATATCTTTTATATCTTTTCCTTTTTCTTTAAGTATTTCTAAGTTTTTAATCTGCAATAAATCTTCTTTTGTAATAGGAGCGTTTAAATTCTCTCTACCTAAATTCTCTTTATTGATATATTGTTGTAAAGTTTTATCGAGAATTACATTTTCACGTTCTTTTTGTTTTTCAACTATATTCTGTATAACCGCACCATTAAATCTAATTTTACTTTCAGTAGAATTAGTATCTAGTTTAAATTCATATATTTTTTCTCCAGGGCTATTCCATTTTATAAATCCATTATTCAGAACGGCCCCCTCACTTTTCACATTAATATTTTGAAGTGGCTCTCCTTTAAGATTGTATATTGGAATTTTTATTTCTTCATCTACGCTTGCTTCATTTAAAAAGATTTTTTGTCTTTGAATGTCAATTGAAATTCGCTTACCTAATTCCTCAACAGGTCTTACGTCAGAAATTTCATTCGCTCCAAGATTTATCTCATTTAAATTTGTTAAAGTGCTCAGCGGTGATATATCAGAAATATAGTTTTCTTCTAAATTTAGTACTTGTAATTTTCCTAATTTAGATAATGGTGAGATATCATTTATTTCACTATCAGCAATTTCTAGTTCAAGAAGATTACTCATTTTACTAATAGATTCAACATTATTAATTTTATTGTTCCCTATCCATAGTAGTTCCACATTATTTAATTGGTCAATTCCAGTAAGGTTACTGATTTGATTATTTGCTAAGTATAATTGTTTCATAGTTGATAATGTAAATAATGGCTGGATATCTTTAATGTTATTACCGATTAAATCTAATGTTTTAATTTTTTTCATTTTACTTAATGGTGTAAGATCTGAAATTTTATTATCTCTTAAAAAAAGCATATTAATATTCTCTAACTGCCCAATTGGATGAATATTTTCAATTGGATTAGAAGATAAATCTACGTACTTCAAACCTCTCAATTTCGAGATGGCTGATATGTCTTTTACATTAGACTCTCGTAACGTCAACTTCTCTAAATTTGTCATATGTTCTAAACCAGTTATTTCATTTATTCCTTCACCTGAGTAAATTGATAATGTTTTAATCTTTAATAAATCTTCCTTAGTTATTGGGGTATTTAGATTCTCTCTATTCAAATTATATTTATTAACATGTCTTTGTAATTGCTTATCTACTATTACATTTCCGCTTTCATCCTGTTGATCCACTTTATCCTCTTTATTTTCCTTTTGTTTTTCTGGAACATTGTTTTCTAAATTTAGAGCATTTATTTCAAACTGCACTTGATATTTATTATCATAAGCCATTGTCGGAATATAAATATGCATTTGCATATTGTATCTTTTTCCTAATTCTCCAACTTCAAATTGAATAACCTGCGTCCCATTCTTCTTTTTGTCTTCTGATATGACCTTTACATCATGAAACACACCAGGAGTGTGAATATCCTCTGTTTTCAAGTATTTAAAGAAATCACTATCACTTAACGTTGCCGTTACGATTTTCTTTCCATTCTCAATTGTTAACTTAGGATTCTTTATATAAACAGCTGCCATAGACTCTTCATTCGTTTTATCTTTATATGCTTTCATAACAGCATCATATGTACCATCTTCTAAAGTATGTCCAGCTTTATTCATCTCAATTGCTACGGCTGCTAAAGCAGGCGTTGAGTACGCAGCAAATGGAAGTGATAACGCCGCAGCTATAATCATCGCATTTATATGTTTTCTTTTATTTTTTTTCAACTTTACATCTCCTCCAAAATATATAAATATAAATTTAAATGTAATCATATCTCGAATGAATGATAATGATTTTCATTATCATTTTCAACTAGAAAAATAAAAAGTTTACAAAAAAAATAACCCCTTGTTTAAAGGGGTTATGCCATTTTCTCTCCTGATTCTTCCCTAAAGAAGCTCTTCATCGCATGGAATACGTCTGCTTTTTGCTTTAAAATATAATATCTGAAATTCTCATCTTTAATATTTTTATAGGCTGACATGAGGGTACTGTGGCGGTTGTACTGGTTCACTTCCCCATACCCAAACATATTACACTTCTTCATTAACTCTTCAACAAGCTTTACACATCTAGCATTATCTGATGTTAAATTATCACCGTCTGAAAAATGGAATGGATAAATATTATAGCGGTCTGGTGAATATTTATTATCGATTAGCTCGAGTGCTTTTTTGTATACAGAAGAACATATCGTTCCGCCACTTTCTCCTTTTGAGAAAAACTCTTCCTCTGGAACTACTTTTGCCTCCGTATGATGGGCAATAAATTCAATATCTACTGTTTCATACTTCGTGCGTAGAAATCTCGTCATCCAGAAAAAGAAGCTCCGTGCCATATATTTCTCCCATATTCCCATCGATCCACTCGTATCCATCATCGCTAATACAACAGCCTTTGAATCTGGCTTTAATACTTCATTCCAAGTGCGAAACTTTAAATCTTCTTGATGAATTGGATGGAAAGATGCTTTACCACGCATCGCATTTCGTTTATATGCGGATATCATCGTTCTTTTCTTATCGATGTTGCCCCATAATCCTGTTTTTCTAATATCATTAAATTCAACATGTTCAATCCGGTTTTCATCCATTTCTTTTCTCTTTAAATTAGGTAATTCTAACTCTTTGAAAAATGCTTGCTCTAATTCTAGGATAGAGACTTCAGCTTCATAATAATCTTCTCCAGCCGCATCCCCTGCGCCTTGCCCTTTTCCTGGTCCTTTTTGCTTTTGACCACCTGATCCATCTCTCGCAACGACATCACCAACTTTGCTATCACCATTTCCTTGCCCAACATGTTTGTTTTTATCATAATTGTATCTAATCTTATATTCATCTAGAGAACGAATTGGTATTTTTACAACATCCTTGCCATTAGACATAACTATACTTTCTTCTGTTACAAGATCAGGCAAATTATTTTTAATTGCCTCTTGTACTTTTTCTTGATGGCGTTGCTGGTCGTCATATCCTTTGCGATGGAGGGACCAGTTTTCCTGTGAAACCGTATAATTTGGTTGGTTTTCTTCACCCATTTCTTTCCCTCCTTACTGTAATTGTCTTCCTATATGAACAGCAAGCTAGAAATTTTGTTTTATACTGTGCAAGCTAGAATGAAAGGTAACTGCCCATCGAAATTCATCCCATAAACATATATAACGTTTTTCATATAATACTCCGAGCATTCTAAACAAAATTTTGCCACTCACATACTAGAAAGAAACATTCAGCCGTTGATAAGAAAGAAACACAATGCACAGTTGCACACATTTACACTTTGCAACATATTGTATTGTGTTGGCTTTTTTCGTATGAATGGTTGGTTACTCTATCATATGCATATTGTAAAAAAAATTGACAATAAATTCATAAAATTGCATCTTAATTTATTATATTTGGACAAGGTATGACACTTTACACATATGAATGGATAATAAAACGCTGTCCCGCAAAATACAAGAGACAGCGTTTTGTTATCAAACTATCGGTTTAGCAGGCTACCCACATAGCGTAATAATTCATTCGCAGATGAAGAATTATAGCCGTGCTCATCAATTAAGCGTGCAACAACATCATTAATTTTCTTAAGCTGATTTTCGTCTGGTGTTTTCGTTGATGTTGTAATTTTCACTATATCTTTTAAATCAGCAAATAGTTTTTTCTGAATCGCTTCGCGAAGGCGCTCATGTGAGTTATAATCAAAGCGTTTTCCTTTACGCGCATAAGCAGAAATGCGAATTAAAATTTCTTCACGGAATGCTTTCTTAGCATTTTCTGAAATGCCAATTTGTTCTTCAATTGAACGCATTAGTTTTTCATCTGGACTCATTTCTTCACCTGTTAATGGGTCACGTAATTTTGATTTATTGCAATATGCTTCAACGTTATCTAAGTAATTATCCATAAGTGTCTTCGCTGATTCTTCATATGAATACACAAATGCTTTTTGTACTTCTTTCTTCGCAATTTCATCATATTCTTTTCTTGCTAATGAGATGAAATTCATATAACGCTCTCGATCTTCATTACTAATTGACGGATGCTGATCCAACCCGTCTTTTAGCGATCTAAGTACATCTAATGCGTTAATAGATGGTACCTCTTTTCGAATAATTGTAGAAGAAATTCGGTTAATCACATAACGAGGATCAATACCGCTCATGCCTTCATCTTGATATTCACGTTGCAGCTCCTCTACATCAATCGCATTATAACCTTCTACCGTTTCTCCATCATATAAACGCATCTTTTTAATTAAATCAATATCCGGACGCTTCGGATCTTTTAAACGAGTTAAAATGGTAAACATTGCTGCAACGCGAAGTGTGTGTGGTGCAATGTGAACATTGGATACATCACTTTCACGAATCATTTTTTCATAAATATGTTCTTCTTCACTCACTCGTAAATTGTATGGGACAGGCATTACAATAATTCTTGAGTGTAATGCTTCATTTTTCTTGTTTGCTATGAAAGAACGATACTCCGTTTCATTCGTATGCGCTACAATTAATTCATCTGCTGAAATAAGCGCAAATCTTCCCGCTTTGAAATTCCCTTCTTGCGTAAGCGATAATAAATGCCATAAGAACTTCTCGTCGCATTTTAACATCTCTTGGAATTCCATCATCCCACGGTTTGCCTTATTTAATTCTCCATCGAAACGATATGCTCGTGGATCTGATTCCGAACCATATTCTGCAATTGTTGAAAAGTCCAGACTACCTGTTAAATCGGCAATATCTTGTGATTTAGGATCAGATGGGCTAAATGTACCAATCCCTGTACGACGATCTTCCGAGAAGAAAATACGCTCTACAACTACATCCTCAATTCTTGAACCATATTCTTGTTCTAGACGCATCACATTGAGTGGCGATAAATTCCCTTCAATTCTAACTCCATACTCATCAAAGAAATCATCCCGTAAATGGTGCGGAATTAAATGAAGCGGATCTTCATGCATTGGGCATCCTTTAATTGCAAAAATTGCTCCTCGATCTGTTCGTGAATATGTTTCTAATCCTCGTTTCAACATCGTAACTAATGTTGATTTCCCTCCACTAACAGGACCCATTAATAATAAAATACGTTTTCTAACATCTAATCGTTTTGCAGATGGATGAAAATATTCCTCTACAAGACGTTCTAAAGCATCCTCTAATCCAAATAGCTGATTACTAAAGAAATTATACTTTCTTCTACCATCTACTTCTTCAATTCCAGCATCTTTTATCATATTGTAAATGCGAGAGTGTGCTGTTTGAGCCACCCATGGTCTTTCCTTCACAAGCTCTAAATACTCCGCAAACGTACCTTCCCATTGTAAGCGTTCTTCTGCTTCTCGATGCTGTTCAATTTTTTTTAGAATATCCATTATAGCTCCTCCCCCATCTCCTTGTTCAATCGGATTATTATAAAAGGTATGCTAGGATGTCCTCAAACATTCTTTAAATCAAAATGAAATATACAGTTGTGCTATAAAATTCTCTCCAAAATTCAAAGAAAATTCTGTATAATATAGGTATTAAAGTTTTTACACCTCTATTCATTTTAAATAAATTCTTTTCTTCCAAGAACATTACATACATTTCGATTCATATTTCAGATTCGTAAACTGAAAAATAGGAGGGATATTAGTATGAAATTATTATTAATTTTAGGTGTATCACTCACATTTCTTACAGCTATTTTTACATCTGGTTACAATGATAAACCTGGTACACATAAAAAGTGATGTGCTTTTAGCACATCACTTTTTTTATGAATTATTTATAATATATATTTTCTACATCATATTTTGATAGTGGTTTGCTATAATAATAACCTTGTACAAACTTCACATTCTTTTCTTTCAGAAATTGTATTTGTTCCGCTTTTTCTACTCCTTCTGCAATTACATTCAATTCCAAAGTATGAGCTAAATGAATAATCGCAGCCGTAATATTCGTATCGCGTTCATCTACATGTATACCTTCCATAAAAGAACGATCAATTTTCAAAGTATCAATTGGATACGTTTTTAAATAACTTAAAGATGAATATCCCGTCCCAAAATCATCTAAATGAATCTTTAAATTTTGTTCTTTTAATTGCAGCAATACTCTTTTCGATATGTCTTTATGTATAAGGGCTCCTTCTGTAACCTCTATTGCTAATAAATGAGCTGGTACATTGTACTTATGTAAAGCTCGTGTAATCATCTCTATTAATGTAATAGAGCGAAAGTGTCTGGCTGAAATATTAACTGCAATCGGGACAACTTCATATCCTTTATTTAACCATTCACGTATTTGCTTACACACTTCATTTACTACCCATTCATCAAGCTTAATGATAAAACCTGTTCTTTCTGCCAGCGGAATAAATTGATTAGGAGAGACAAATCCTAATTCTTTATTTTTCCACCTTATTAAAGCTTCCATGCTAGCTATTTTTGTCTTTTCAATATTAATTTGCGGCTGATAATACAAGAAGAATTCATTTTTTTCTATAGCACGATGTAATTGGTTTTCTATTATAAATCTTTGTTCACGCTCACAATCTGATTCATTACAATAAAAATGATAATACCCTTTTCCTTTTTCTTTCGCTTTTTCCAGGGCAGCATCAACTCTTTGGAATAATATTTTTTCATCTTCTCCATCTGTTGGAGCCATTACAATTCCGATTGACGCACTTAAATATACGTCCTCTTCCTCGATTACAAAATGTTCACTAATTTTTTTTAATATGCTTTTTGCAACTACCTCTACACGTTCTTTCGTTATATTTTCTATTAACATAACAAATTGATCATCGTGTTCTCTAAATAAGTGCATACCGCCTATTTGGATACTGCTTAAACATTCTGTCACTTTTTGTAATACTTTATCTCCTTCTTTATGACCAAAGGTATCATTTATAAGATGAAATTCATCTAAATCTATAAAGATAAATGCAAAATCTATCTTCTCATTTAAAAAATCATTTAACTTATTTGTACATGAAATTCTATTCATTAATCCTGTTAACTGGTCATAGTAAGCTAAATATTCTGTTCTCATCTCATTTAATACTTGTCTTGTAACATCCCTCGTAACAATATAAACTCCAACAATTTCACCGTTCACAATAATTGGAATAGTTCTCAAAGAAATATAAAGCTCGTCCCCTTCTTTATGAACATATTTCTTTGAAACAATTTGCTTCGCTTTTCCTTGCATGGATCCTTTAAATATAATTTGAAAATTTTTTTCATATTCTTTATTAATAAATTCAAAAATAAATTTATTGTTTAATTCTTCATATCGATATCCAAATATTTCATACGTTGCTGGATTTGCATATGTAATTCTACCTATAGAATCTATAGATATAATGGAGTCATTATTATATTCTAATAATGACTTAAATAACATTTGTTTTTCCTCTATTTCAATCTTCTCCTCAATTTGAGCTGTAATATCCCTCGTAATACAAATAATAAACTGACATACTCCTTCTTCATCAAATACAGGATTAAGTGAAGATTCATAATGTAAATTACCAGTTGGTAAACTAACTACATCACAAAAGGTATGTGCTTTCGCTTCGCTCGCCACTTTTGCATATTGCACTTGCAATATTTCCGCCGTATCTTCCGGCAATACTTCAGAAAATGTTTTTCCATAACACCCTTCGCTTAGCTTCGCATAATCCATACCTATCTTATTTACATAAATATATGTAAAGGTTTCATCATCCATAACTTTCACAATAAATACTAAATCTTGAATAGCATGTAATAATCCTCTTCTTATTAAATCCATATCTATCATACTTAAAAAGGTATTTTGATTACTATATCGTTCCTTCATATTTATCTCAACCCGTCTAATCTATTTTTATTCATATATCCCCATTCTATATGAATATGTACCCTTTTTTAAATGTATGATTACATATTATTTTTATTTTTAGAAAAAAAGTCGCCATTATGGCGACTTTTAATAAACAATTTCTAAATCTAATCCTGGATAATTTTGTTGACGGAACGCTTCATAAATTAAAATAGCTGCTGTATTAGATAAATTTAATGAACGCACTTTATCAGTCATTGGAATACGTAAACAATGATCGAAATTTTCTTCGATTACATTAGCTGGTAAGCCGTTTGTTTCTCTTCCAAATACAAAGTAGTAATCCTTCTCACGCTTACTATAATCAAACGCTGTATGAGCTTTCTCGCCATACTTGGTTAAATAGAAGAACTCACCGTCTTTATTTTTCTCATAAAACTCTTCAATTGAATCATAATACGTAATTTTCACGTGCTGCCAATAATCTAATCCTGCACGCTTTAACATTTTATCATCCGTTGAAAATCCAAGCGGTCTAATCAAATGTAATTCTGTTCCAGTTGCTGCACAAGTACGAGCAATATTACCTGTATTTGCTGGAATTTCTGGTTGATATAAAACAACATGTACTCCCACGCGATATTCACCTCTGTTTTTTGTCTACTAAGTATTATACCACTTGAACGAAAAATCTCTACCCATTAATAATATGAAAGAATTTATATTTCATTTGTGGTGTATATTTACTAGAATCTTCATAATTCCAATAACGCCGACGGCTATTCGCTGAATGTGCATTTACAAGTGGCATACCATCTGCGTCTTTTGCTACTACAATCGTCGTATGATTCCACCTACCATCATCCTCGAAATCATAAGCGATGACATCACCAAGAATAAGATCCTCTGGCCTTTCTACAGCTTCAGCTCGAAGTCCTGATGTAGCCCCTGACAAATACCAATAAAAAGAGTGTGCGACAGCCCAGCTCCAACTCCACTGATTCTCCCTTTGCCACCATCCTTTGCGAATGTTAGGATATCCATTCATTGGTACTTCTCCAGTATGAAGACATTGAGAAATAAAATTCGTACAATTATCAGGGAAATTTCGATATACAGGGTTTCGATCATCCCACCAACGCTCTGCATATTTAACTGCTTCTAAACGGTTGTACTGATAAGAACCGTACTTCTCTTTTGTAACTTCCCTTTCTAATGTCTCACTCATTCCAACTGCTTCTGGCACCTCAATAGCATAATCACCTATTACCTGGCTATTATTTAAACAAACTCTTCGTTTTAGTTGTTCCTCTTCGATATAAAATAATTCTTTATGCTTAATTAAATATTTAAAATGTATTTGATAATCAATTTCTTGATGATTGCTATTATTTAATTGTCTCATGAAAGAAACATCCGCAGTTGCTTTCACTATCTCTGCATTACGCTTTTGAAATAATTGTTTCTTTCTCTGTGCTATTTGTAATAAATCTTCAGCAATACCATCTACATTTGTTCGTTTCTCTGTTATATATGCTAAAAATTGTTGTACTTGCTTTTCAATATTTATTTTTACAACCATTTCGTCTCCCTCCCATATTACAATATGACAAAGGGAGATATTATCTACTCTTTTTTCTGCGCTAACAATTCAAGTCCTCGATTCATTTCATGAAGAACCTCTTCATCTTTCTCACGTTGCATCGCTTTTTCAATAGCTTCGCCCACGCCATCTCCACCAATTTTCCCAAGTGCCCATGCTGCTGTTCCGCGAAGTACTGGTCTTGGATCGTCTTTCATCACACCAATTAAATCAGGAATTGCTGATGCCTCTTTAAAATGTGCAAGTGCCAAAATTGCATTTCGTTGCAACGGCTTTTTTCCTCTCCATGAACCAGACATAATTCCATATTTCTCTTTAAAATCACGATTGCTAATTGTTAAAAGTGGTGTTAATAACGGCTTAACTAACTCAGGATCTGGTTCCATCTCAGGATGGTTATGAAAATCCTTCCCTTTATTTTTGGGACAAACAGTCTGACATGTATCACATCCATAAATACGATTTCCTATTTTGTCGCGGTATTCTTCCGGTAGGAATCCTTTCGTCTGTGTTAAAAATGCAATACATTTCTTCGAATCTAACTGTCCTCCTTGTATTAAAGCACCTGTAGGACAGACATCAATACATTTTGTACAGCTCCCGCATTGATCTTCTATCGGCTGGTCTGGTGGAAAGGGAACATTTGTAATCATTTCTCCTAAATATACATATGAACCAAATTCAGGTGTAATAATAGCGCAATTCTTACCGCTCCATCCAATACCGGCACGCTCCGAAACAGCTCGATCACTTAATTCACCCGTATCAACCATTGACTTAACTTCTATATCGGGAAGTTTTTCAATTAAATATGCTTCTAATTTTTGCAAACGATCCCGTAAAACAAGGTGATAATCTTGTCCCCAAGAGGCACGACAAAAAATACCACGGCGTTCTCCTCGCTTACTTAATGGTGCATTTTTTAATTTTGAAGGATACGCTAATGCAATCGCAATAATTGATTTTGCACCAGGTAGTAGAAGCTGCGGGTTCGTTCTTTTTTCTATATCAGGCTCTTCAAATCCAGATTGATAATTTAATTGTTGCTGCTGGATTAACCGCTGCTTTAATTCTTCAAATGGTGAAGCACTAGCAAAGCCTATTTTATCTATACCAATTGTTTTACTATACGCAATTACATCTTGCTTTAATTGTTCAAAATCCATTCCTAATCGCCTCCTCAGATGAATCCATCCTTTATGTAACGATCTATTGGTTAGCAATTCACTTTCGGAATACTATTCTTTACTTCTATTTTCGCATACAATTATGTTTTCCAAACATTAAAAAACGCAATGCCTCGTTTATCTCGGAAACGAAACACTGCGTTGATCACAATTTATAGAAAAACATTTAATAAAATTTGGAGCGGGTGAAGAGAATCGAACTCTCGACCAGAGCTTGGAAGGCTCTTGTTTTACCACTAAACTACACCCGCAAATATGAAATAAATATAAGATATTAGAATAACTTATGTAAAGTAGTATAGCATGTACAAAAAGCGGAAGCAAGAATTTTATCGAAAAAAGTCGAAAAAGTGATGAGTATCTCATCACTTTTTCAATTCTTTATCAATCGCCTTCTTCATACTGTCGAAATCAGGGTTTGCAAGATTTCCGTTTATATATACTGAAGGAGCACCTTGAACTTTTAATTTTTGAGCACGATCTGAATCTTTACGTACTTTTTCTTTTATTTCTTTACTGTGTAAATCTTTCTTAAATTGCGCTACATCAACTTTTGGAAGCTTCTCTTTCACAATGTTAAGAAGTAATTCTTCTGTAATCCATTCTTCCGTATCTTTCTTTTGACTTTGATAAATCTCATCATAGAAAGTCCAGAATGAATCTTTATCTTGTTTATAAATTGCTTCACCAGCTGCTGCACCTAAATCAGAGTCTTTTCCGATAAATGGGAAGTTAATAAAGTATAACTGCACTTTGCCTTTATCGATATACTCTTCTTTTAATCGTGGTAATACTGTTACATCCCAAGTACGACAAGCAGGACATTTGAAGTCTCCAAATTCAACTACCTTAACTGGGGCATCATCTTTCCCTAAAGATTGTTGTGTGGAATAAGCAAACATCTCATTCCCTTTATCCTTTTTGTCATTTATGATGCTATACGCAATTGTTCCGATTACAATCAATACTGCGATAGAAAAAACTATACCAAGAGCCATGAGTTTATTTGATTTCATATACATTCCTCTTTAAATTCATATTCTGTATACAGCATTGTACACAATACACATAATATCAACACTTATATACGTCACGCAATGAACACGCTCACATAAATTACAAAAACACAATAATTGTGACGATATTGTGTCACAATTTGTCACAATTTATTCAAAAAAAGAAGCTCCTATGTAGGAACTTCCTTTAGCTTACTGCTTTTTCACGAGCACTATTTAACATCGACTGCTCTGTTTTTATATCATGACGAATTACTAACTTCTCACTAACTGCTTGCACATACTCATCATGATTGATATATCCTTCTTTCTCCATCAATCTCAAAACGACATTTCGTCTCTCTACGGCCTTATCATAATTTTGTGCCGGTGAGTAATAAGAAGGTGCCTTTACTACAGCAGCCATCATTGCACTTTCAGCTAGCGTTAATTGACTTACCTTTTTACCGAAGTAAAGGTTTGCCGCTTTTTCAATTCCCCATGCTCCTTCTCCGTAATAAATATTGCTTACATACAATTTTAAAATTTCATCCTTCGTAAATGTACGTTCAATTTTTTTCGTATAGAAAATCTCTTTCCACTTACGAGAAAATGTACGTTCATTCGTTAAAAAAGCATTTTTGGATAACTGTTGTGTAATTGTACTTCCACCCTGCACAACACCACCAGCTTTTATATTTTCAACAGACGCTCTGACAATCGCTATATAATCTAAACCGTTATGATGATAAAACCTTTTATCTTCTGTCGCAATAAATGCATGTGTTAATGATTCTGGCACCTCTAACTTAGCCGGTACATGTAATTTACTAATATCACTTTGCTCGATCATCACATTTCCAACGAATAATAACGTACAACTTAACAATAATAATAATATAATGGCTTTATAAAAGAATTTAGTCATTGGATTTAATGCAACTTTTTGATGATAGTTCACCCTAGATAATACTCGTTCTTTCATCTTGAACACCTCTTTTCCACACAGCGTATAACTCTTACTTTAAGAATACCTTGTTGTAAAAAAACATCCCATCGATTTCTCTTACACGTACCTTACATCATTGTAAGGTATAAAAAAGTATTGTATCACAGTCTTTTTTTATCTACTATTCATCTGAAATATTGAATATAGATTATGCTAAACCAATAACAGAGTATACCTTAAGCTTATACTTCCCTATTAAAACATCCTATTTTCATTATATCATCTACAAATATATATATTTGTAAGTATCTAGCAATCTAAATGTATACAATATATCATACATTATACAGAACAAACGTTCTCAAAATCAATACTAGCCCTATTATTATTTTGACCTTTTTCTTAAACAGTATACAAAAAAGAGTAGTGATTTGATTGTATCTCAAACCAGCTACTCTTTTCTTTATAATCTACCTATTAAATGATATGGCTGCACTTCCCACGTTTCGTACGGAATACAATGTATTGCTCTCATCGCATCAAGCGTTCTGGATTTCATATGAGGACGCGTTATGTACTCATCTATGTTCTCTTCATTTAAAGCAACAAATTTAGCCTCTTGTATTTCTTCAGGCTGAATGTGTATTTCACCGCTCACGTATGCGACTTTAAAAACAACAGCTAGAATGTGCATGGAAGCATTATAATAAACTCCTGTAATACCGATAGGCTTCACCGTTAATCCTGTTTCCTCTTTTATTTCCCTACAAACAGCTTGATCGAGCGCTTCTCCTTCTTCTACCTGTCCTCCTGGCAACTCCCACGTATCCGATCGCCAATGTACTTTAGCTAATAACACTTCGTCTTTTTCATTTGTTAAATAACCTGCTACAGCAACGATATGCTTTGGTGTTTTATGTTCCATATTAAGCCTCCTAGCAATAATGAATATTTCACATATCCGTATAAGCATATTCCCTGTCTACAACAAAATACCTTTACTCATTCATCCCCTTAATTAAATTCATAAAAAAGAAGCCCCTATCCGTTAAACGAAAGGGGCTTCTATCTATCGTATTATTCTCCTAAGTCTACGTTGTGGTAAACTTGTTGCACATCTTCTAGATCTTCTAACGCATCAACCATTTTTTCAAATTGCACTTGTGCATCTTCAGGAAGTGTTACATCACTTTGTGCAAGCATTGTTAATTCAGCAACTGTGAATTCTTCAACACCAGCATCTTTAAGTGCAGATTGTACTGCATGGAATTGATCAGGCTCAGCATACACGATAACAGCATCTTCTTCTTCAAGAATATCACGTGCATCCACATCTGCTTCCATTAAAATTTCAAGCACTTCATCTGATGTTTTCCCTTCAAGACCGATAACAGCTGTCGCATCAAACATGTAAGCTACAGAACCGTTTACACCCATGTTACCACTGTTTTTGCTAAATGCAGCTCGTACATCTGCTGCAGTACGGTTTACGTTATTCGTAAGTGTATCTACAATTACCATAGATCCATTTGGTCCGAATCCTTCATAACGAAGCTCATCATAATTTTCTTCTGAACCGCCTTTTGCTTTTTCAACTGCACGATCGATAATTGTTCTTGGAACATTATATGTTTTCGCACGTTCCAATACAACTCTAAGCGCTTGGTTTGATTCTGGATCTGGCTCGCCTTGTTTTGCCGCCACATAAATTTCACGTCCAAATTTCGCGTATATACGGCTAGTATTTGCATCTTTTGATGCTTTTTTATCCTTAATATTATTCCATTTACGACCCATACTTTCCACTCTCTTTCCCGTTTTAAATCTACATAAAAATATTAATATGAAATATAATGTGTATTCAACACATTTTTAAAAGAAATATAAAAAGTTCATCTTTAATTCATATTACAGACATAATATAAATCACTATCATTTTGTTCTTTCGACAAGTTATATTATACATGAATTCCTACGTTTATTACGAATTTTAGAAGCACATAGTATAATTTAACAAAAAAACTCTAACTTTTCTGTTAGAGTTTTTTATATCGCCGATACCTATTTCCATAATATCACTATAATTACTTTCTATTGTTGTATAATTAAAATAAGAAAAAATTTAAAGGGGAAATGGGGGAGAATTATGACACATTCAAACGAAAAAAACACACATGCTCTTAAAGGAATAGGAGAAAAGCTAAACCCAACTATCTATCAAGTGAGATTGATGAAATTAGATGAACCAATTCGATTTGAGTCGTTTCCTGAATTAAAGGAATTAGGAGACTGGTTGAGCACTTCAACGCAAATGTGGGCGTGCCACTCAACTATGTACAAGTACAACAGAGCAGAGTTTGAAAAGAGGTTTTTAGAAATTACAAACTTAACCGTTGATAATGTACTAATATCTACTGGTGGTGTCGGATTTAACTTCATGTCACCGGGGTGGAGAAATTCTCTCTAGAGTGCTCAAAAAGAATATTGTATATCCAATATTCCGATGGCATTTTATAGAATAATGGAATGAACAGGATAAAAATGAATATTCGTTTTTATCCTGTTCATTTTTCGTAGTTTACTCCAACTGTATCGCATGGGCTTTCATAGAGAAAAAATTTAATGCTTCTTCATCAATGGTTACATACGGCGATTTCTTTGCCAATTTTAATTCTGCTTCTAGTAATAATGTTCTACGTTTACCCACCGCACACGACCTTTTTAGTGCTTATTTTACCGTCTAATGAAAACATAAAAAAGCTCTATACAATTAGTATAGAGCTTTTTTATTACGCCGTTCGTGATACCGATGGTCGGGGTCGAACCGACACTCCCGAAGGAACACGATTTTGAGTCGTGCGCGTCTGCCAATTCCGCCACATCGGCACAAAAGAAAAGGCGGCAACCGGATTTGAACCGGTGATAAAGGTTTTGCAGACCTCTGCCTTACCACTTGGCTATGCCGCCATATAAAATTTTACTGGAGCGGAAGACGGGATTCGAACCCGCGACCCCAACCTTGGCAAGGTTGTATTCTACCACTGAACTACTTCCGCAAAAATGGCTGGGCTAGCTGGATTCGAACCAGCGCATGACGGAGTCAAAGTCCGTTGCCTTACCGCTTGGCTATAGCCCATCGAATTCCTACTTAATTATATGTAAGTATCCATTAGATTATTTGTAATTTTTAAAATAAAAATGGGGCGACTGATGGGAATCGAACCCACGAATGCCGGAGCCACAATCCGGTGCGTTAACCACTTCGCCACAACCGCCATGTTGTGTAAATATATTTGGCAGGGGCAGTAGGAATCGAACCCACACTGGAGGTTTTGGAGACCTCAGTTCTACCTTTAAACTATGCCCCTATGCAAATGGTGGAGGGGGGCAGATTCGAACTGCCGAACCCGAAGGAGCGGATTTACAGTCCGCCGCGTTTAGCCACTTCGCTACCCCTCCGAAACTTACATGGTGCCGGCTAGAGGACTTGAACCCCCAACCTACTGATTACAAGTCAGTTGCTCTACCAATTGAGCTAAGCCGGCGTATATGATTAAGATAAATGGTGGCTCGGGACGGAATCGAACCGCCGACACGAGGATTTTCAGTCCTCTGCTCTACCGACTGAGCTACCGAGCCTTATTAAAATGGCGGTCCCGACCGGGGTCGAACCGGCGATCTCCTGCGTGACAGGCAGGCATGTTAACCACTACACCACGGGACCATTTGGTTGCGGGGACAGGATTTGAACCTGCGACCTTCGGGTTATGAGCCCGACGAGCTACCGTGCTGCTCCACCCCGCGATAATACTATTCATATAATTTATATGGTGGAGGATGACGGGATCGAACCGCCGACCCCCTGCTTGTAAGGCAGGTGCTCTCCCAGCTGAGCTAATCCTCCAAAGTGGTGACCCGTACGGGATTCGAACCCGTGTTACCGCCGTGAAAGGGCGGTGTCTTAACCACTTGACCAACGGGCCAAATATTATAAATCCTATGGCGGAGAGCAAGGGATTCGAACCCTTGATACGCTTATGACGTATACACGATTTCCAATCGTGCTCCTTCGGCCAACTCGGACAGCTCTCCAATGGCTCCGCAGGTAGGAATCGAACCTACGACCGATCGGTTAACAGCCGATAGCTCTACCGCTGAGCTACTGCGGAATAATATTGCCTGGCAACGTCCTACTCTCACAGGGACAAGGTCCCAACTACCATCGGCGCTAGAGAGCTTAACTTCCGTGTTCGGTATGGGAACGGGTGTGACCTCTCTGCCATCATTACCAGACATTATTCTTTTGAGACAATCATTATTATAACTTATTTTCTTTAAAAGTCAACAAGTTTTTTTATGTTCTCTCAAAACTAGATAACATTGCTTCATATTATATGGTTAAGTCCTCGATCTATTAGTATTCGTCAGCTCCACATGTCACCATGCTTCCACCTCGAACCTATCAACCTGATCATCTTTCAGGGATCTTACTAGCTTACGCTATGGGAAATCTCATCTTGAGGGGGGCTTCATGCTTAGATGCTTTCAGCACTTATCCCTTCCGCACATAGCTACCCAGCTATGCCCTTGGCAGAACAACTGGTACACCAGCGGTGCGTCCATCCCGGTCCTCTCGTACTAAGGACAGCTCCTCTCAAATTTCCTACGCCCACGACGGATAGGGACCGAACTGTCTCACGACGTTCTGAACCCAGCTCGCGTACCGCTTTAATGGGCGAACAGCCCAACCCTTGGGACCGACTACAGCCCCAGGATGCGATGAGCCGACATCGAGGTGCCAAACCTCCCCGTCGATGTGGACTCTTGGGGGAGATAAGCCTGTTATCCCCGGGGTAGCTTTTATCCGTTGAGCGATGGCCCTTCCATGCGGAACCACCGGATCACTAAGCCCGACTTTCGTCCCTGCTCGACTTGTAGGTCTCGCAGTCAAGCTCCCTTATGCCTTTGCACTCTACGAATGATTTCCAACCATTCTGAGGGAACCTTTGGGCGCCTCCGTTACACTTTAGGAGGCGACCGCCCCAGTCAAACTGCCCACCTGACACTGTCTCCCGGGTCGATAAGACCCGTAGGTTAGAATTTCAATACAGTCAGGGCGGTATCCCACCAGCGCCTCCACCGAAGCTAGCGCTCCGGTTTCAAAGGCTCCCGCCTATCCTGTACAAACTGTACCAAAATTCAATATCAGGCTACAGTAAAGCTCCACGGGGTCTTTCCGTCCTGTCGCGGGTAACCTGCATCTTCACAGGTACTATAATTTCACCGAGTCTCTGGTTGAGACAGTGCCCAAATCGTTACACCTTTCGTGCGGGTCGGAACTTACCCGACAAGGAATTTCGCTACCTTAGGACCGTTATAGTTACGGCCGCCGTTTACTGGGGCTTCAGTTCAGAGCTTCGCTTACGCTAACCCCTCTCCTTAACCTTCCAGCACCGGGCAGGTGTCACCCCCTATACTTCGCCTTACGGCTTCGCAGAGAGCTGTGTTTTTGCTAAACAGTCGCTTGGGCCTATTCACTGCGGCTTTCCGTTAAGAAAGCACCCCTTCTCCCGAAGTTACGGGGTCATTTTGCCGAGTTCCTTAACCAGAGTTCTCTCGCACACCTTAGGATTCTCTCCTCGCCTACCTGTGTCGGTTTGCGGTACAGGCACCTTTTATCTCGCTAGAAGCTTTTCTTGGCAGCGGGGAATCAAAGACTTCGCTCCATAAGGAGCTTCCCCATCACAGCTCAGCCTTCACGATAAGCGGATTTGCCTACTTATCAGCCTAACTGCTTGGACGTGCACAACCAATCGCACGCTTCTTCTATCCTTCTGCGTCCCTCCATTGCTCAAACGATAAAGAGGTGGTACAGGAATATCAACCTGTTGTCCATCGCCTACGCCTGTCGGCCTCGGCTTAGGTCCTGACTAACCCTGAGCGGACGAGCCTTCCTCAGGAAACCTTAGGCATTCGGTGGACGGGATTCTCACCCGTCTTTCGCTACTCATACCGGCATTCTCACTTCTAAGCACTCCACCAGTCCTTACGGTCTGACTTCACTGTCCTTAGAACGCTCCCCTACCACTGATACCATTCGGTATCAATCCGCAGCTTCGGTGGTGTATTTAGCCCCGGTACATTTTCGGCGCAGAGTCACTCGACTAGTGAGCTATTACGCACTCTTTAAATGGTGGCTGCTTCTAAGCCAACATCCTAGTTGTCTAAGCAACTCCACATCCTTTTCCACTTAATACACACTTTGGGACCTTAGCTGGCGGTCTGGGCTGTTTCCCTTTTGACTACGGATCTTATCACTCGCAGTCTGACTCCTAAGGATAAGTCATTGGCATTCGGAGTTTGACTGAATTCGGTAATCCGATGAGGACCCCTAGTCCAATCAGTGCTCTACCTCCAAGACTCTTACACTTAAGGCTAGCCCTAAAGCTATTTCGGGGAGAACCAGCTATCTCCAGGTTCGATTGGAATTTCTCCGCTACCCACACCTCATCCCCGCACTTTTCAACGTGCGTGGGTTCGGGCCTCCATTCAGTGTTACCTGAACTTCACCCTGGACATGGGTAGATCACCTGGTTTCGGGTCTACGACCACGTACTAAACGCCCTATTCAGACTCGCTTTCGCTGCGGCTCCGCCTCTTCAGCTTAACCTCGCACGGGATCGTAACTCGCCGGTTCATTCTACAAAAGGCACGCCATCACCCGTTAACGGGCTCTGACTATTTGTAGGCACACGGTTTCAGGATCTCTTTCACTCCCCTTCCGGGGTGCTTTTCACCTTTCCCTCACGGTACTGGTTCACTATCGATCACTAGGGAGTATTTAGCCTTGGGAGATGGTCCTCCCAGATTCCGACGGAATTTCACGTGTTCCGCCGTACTCAGGATACATTCAAGAGAGAACGAAGTTTCGACTACGGGGTTGTTACCCTCTACGACGGACCTTTCCAGGTCGCTTCGTCTACCTCGTTCCTTTGTAACTCCGTATAGAATGTCCTACAACCCCAAGAGGCAAGCCTCTTGGTTTGGGCTATGTTCCGTTTCGCTCGCCGCTACTCAGGAAATCGCATTTGCTTTCTCTTCCTCCAGGTACTTAGATGTTTCAGTTCCCTGGGTCTGTCTTCCTTACCCTATGTATTCAGGTAAGGATACCATACCATTACGTATGGTGGGTTTCCCCATTCGGAAATCTTCGGATCAAAGCTTACTTACAGCTCCCCGAAGCATATCGGCGTTAGTCCCGTCCTTCATCGACTCCTAGTGTCAAGGCATCCACCGTGCGCCCTTTCTAACTTAACCAAACTAAAAATTAAAAAATATGAGCTACACTGTTATCTAGTTTTCAAAGAACATACATTTATACATGAGAGATAGTTCTCTCAAAACTGAACAAAACGAAACACGGAAACTTATATTGATGAACAGCGTTCATCAATTCTCCATAGAAAGGAGGTGATCCAGCCGCACCTTCCGATACGGCTACCTTGTTACGACTTCACCCCAATCATCTGTCCCACCTTAGGCGGCTGGCTCCAAAAAGGTTACCCCACCGACTTCGGGTGTTACAAACTCTCGTGGTGTGACGGGCGGTGTGTACAAGGCCCGGGAACGTATTCACCGCGGCATGCTGATCCGCGATTACTAGCGATTCCAGCTTCATGTAGGCGAGTTGCAGCCTACAATCCGAACTGAGAACGGTTTTATGAGATTAGCTCCACCTCGCGGTCTTGCAGCTCTTTGTACCGTCCATTGTAGCACGTGTGTAGCCCAGGTCATAAGGGGCATGATGATTTGACGTCATCCCCACCTTCCTCCGGTTTGTCACCGGCAGTCACCTTAGAGTGCCCAACTAAATGATGGCAACTAAGATCAAGGGTTGCGCTCGTTGCGGGACTTAACCCAACATCTCACGACACGAGCTGACGACAACCATGCACCACCTGTCACTCTGCTCCCGAAGGAGAAGCCCTATCTCTAGGGTTGTCAGAGGATGTCAAGACCTGGTAAGGTTCTTCGCGTTGCTTCGAATTAAACCACATGCTCCACCGCTTGTGCGGGCCCCCGTCAATTCCTTTGAGTTTCAGCCTTGCGGCCGTACTCCCCAGGCGGAGTGCTTAATGCGTTAACTTCAGCACTAAAGGGCGGAAACCCTCTAACACTTAGCACTCATCGTTTACGGCGTGGACTACCAGGGTATCTAATCCTGTTTGCTCCCCACGCTTTCGCGCCTCAGTGTCAGTTACAGACCAGAAAGTCGCCTTCGCCACTGGTGTTCCTCCATATCTCTACGCATTTCACCGCTACACATGGAATTCCACTTTCCTCTTCTGCACTCAAGTCTCCCAGTTTCCAATGACCCTCCACGGTTGAGCCGTGGGCTTTCACATCAGACTTAAGAAACCACCTGCGCGCGCTTTACGCCCAATAATTCCGGATAACGCTTGCCACCTACGTATTACCGCGGCTGCTGGCACGTAGTTAGCCGTGGCTTTCTGGTTAGGTACCGTCAAGGTGCCAGCTTATTCAACTAGCACTTGTTCTTCCCTAACAACAGAGTTTTACGACCCGAAAGCCTTCATCACTCACGCGGCGTTGCTCCGTCAGACTTTCGTCCATTGCGGAAGATTCCCTACTGCTGCCTCCCGTAGGAGTCTGGGCCGTGTCTCAGTCCCAGTGTGGCCGATCACCCTCTCAGGTCGGCTACGCATCGTTGCCTTGGTGAGCCGTTACCTCACCAACTAGCTAATGCGACGCGGGTCCATCCATAAGTGACAGCCGAAGCCGCCTTTCAATTTCGAACCATGTGGTTCAAAATGTTATCCGGTATTAGCCCCGGTTTCCCGGAGTTATCCCAGTCTTATGGGCAGGTTACCCACGTGTTACTCACCCGTCCGCCGCTAACTTCATAAGAGCAAGCTCTTAATCCATTCGCTCGACTTGCATGTATTAGGCACGCCGCCAGCGTTCATCCTGAGCCAGGATCAAACTCTCCAATAAAGTTAGTTTGTCTAGCATCTAAAATAAAAATTGACGTTTCACGTTGTTTGTTTCGTTCAGTTTTCAAAGAACTACTTGGTCGCTCATTTGCGACTCCCTTATGTTAACATCTTCGTTTTTCGATGTCAACTAAGTTTTAAATTTCTTTTTTGTCGTTTTCTGCGTTTCTGCATCAGCGACGGTTATTAATATATCATGCAGCACATACAGGGTCAATACTTTTTATAAAAAAATTTCACATCCCGTTAAAACTTTAAAAAAGCGTTTCAAAAATACGTATAGTCTCCCTTCATCCTTTATCCTAATCAACATTTCATATCTTATCACTTTATCACGTTTCCGAACGAATGAAAATTCTAAATTTTATGTTATTATTATGTTATAGGAGTGTGGTGAGAATGAGCATTAAGTATTCAAACAAAATTAATAAAATCCGGACCTTTGCATTAAGTTTAGTATTTATCGGCCTCTTCATTGCATACTTAGGAGTCTTTTTCCGTGAAAACATTATTATTATGACAACATTTATGATGGTTGGCTTCTTAGCTGTAATCGCTAGTACTGTCGTTTACTTTTGGATCGGTATGTTATCTACTAAAACTATACAAATTATTTGTCCAAGCTGTGATAAACCTACAAAAATGCTCGGCCGTGTCGATGCATGTATGCATTGCAACCAACCTTTAACAATGGATCGAAATCTAGAAGGAAAAGAGTTTGATGAGAAATACAATAAAAAGAGCTATAAATCATAGGCACATATGAGTACAGTAAGGAAAATGTAATCTTACAAAACTAAACATGAAAAGGTGATTTCTTAACCAAGAAATCACCTTTTGTATTTATCTTAATTAAATTAGGTTCTTTACTGAATCAAATCCTCCTGAACCTAACGAAATTCCCATATATAATAAAGAAAGAGGGAGACGTAAACGTCTCCCTCTTTCTTTATTATATATTACGCCTTATGACACTCTGGACAAACGCCATAAATTTCTAAGCGATGACTATTAATAACGAAGCCTGTCGTTTTCGCAGCTTCCTCTTCAAGCTGTTCCAAACCCCCATAAGGAAAATCAACAATCTTACCACATTTTTCGCAAATCACATGATAATGTTGACTTGTAACATAATCAAATCTACTTGAAGCGTCTCCATAAGTTAATTCCTTTACAAGGCCAACCTCTTTAAATACACGTAAGTTATTATAAACAGTTGCAACACTCATATTTGGAAACTTACCTTCTAATGCTTTATAAATGTCATCCGCTGTTGGGTGCGTCATAGATTCCACAAGGTACTCTAAAATAGCATGACGCTGTGGAGTAATGCGTACACCCATATTTTTCAGCATTTCTAGCGCTTCTTTTAATTCTTCTTTGACCACCGTCATGCACCCCGATTCTATACGGATTATTATTTTATAATTCTTATAAAGAGTGTACTCCTTTTCTTATAAATCGTCAATATTTCTACTATAAGTATGTGGTTTATTTTTGTATATAGCCTTATTCTTATGTATCTTTCCCTATTTTTTATACATTTACAATAGAAAAAAAGTGCGACATAATCGCACTTGGAATACTATCATCTGAGGAGGTATGCCCTACACTTCACTTTATGTAAGCCAATAAAATATGTATAGACACTCGCCTTACTTCTATATATTTTATCTCCCCAATGGATTTACTTTATATAAGAAAGAACATCTTCAATATGTCCCTTCACTTTCACTTTGCGCCATTCGTTTACAAGCTCACCGTCTTTATTAATAAGGAATGTAGAACGCTCAATTCCCATGTACTCTTTTCCAAAGTTCTTTTTCAACTTCCAAACATCGTACAATTCCGCTACCTTATGATCTTCATCTACTAAAAGTACAAATGGAAGTTCATGCTTCTCAATAAATTTCAGATGTCTGTTCGCTGAATCCGGACTTACACCAAGAATAACTGTATCTTTCTCTTGAAATAATCCATATGCATCTCGAAAATCACATGCTTCAGTTGTACACCCTGGAGTCATATCTTTCGGATAAAAATATAGAACTACGTTTTTACCACGAAAATCAGCTAAGCGAACTTGTTCCCCGTTACTTCCCTCTAATGTAAATTCTGGAGCCATTTCTCCTACTGTGATCATTGTTATCACTCCTATTCTTTTCTTTTACTATATCAAATGCTATCTTATTTTTCATTGTCTATTACAGACCTCATTACAAAAGCAAACGGTAATGTATATCCAATTAGCGCTTCTGCAATCGCAATCCATCTCCCTATTCCAATCGGAGCTATATCACCGTATCCAACGGACAACAAAGTAACTGCGCTAAAATATAAGCAAATTTCTACAAGTTGAAAAGATTGGGCATGCAAGCTTTCTCCATCTTCTTTCAAAACTGCAAAGCCCATTTCTTCTAATACAACATAACTTAACCCAAACGCAATTAATACCGTTGTATAAATTAGAAACAAGGAGGCTAAATTATACAGCGAAAAGAAACGTCTAGAATCTGAATATGAACTCCATAACAATTGGACACTTCTCAAAATAGCAATTGCTGCAATTAATAGAATAAATCCCCATAACATGTCCTCCACCTCATTTTATATGTATGAGACGGCCATTGGATTTATCCCTTAGAAACAAACAAGCCCCTATAATTAATTACCAGCACCACGGTACCTTTTTACCCCTTGATTCCAAAGAGTGATTGCAATCGTAAAACAGATAACACCAACCAATGGTGTTGCAAAAGCATAGCTATTCCACTCTGTCTTTCTTAAGAAGTATGCTGCTGGATACACTCCAACAAACGCAAATGGTAGGACAAACGTTAAAATGAAGCGAATCACCCGGTTATAAATATTAACAGGATAGCGACCATAGTTACCTATGTTATACATTAGCGGCATAATTGAACTTTTTGCATCCGACCAAAAACCAAGGCTCGCAAGCGTAACAAATATCCCTCCATATACAAGTGCGCCCCCTCCTACCATTAGTAAGAATAAGAAGAAATCGTACCAGTAAAAAGATAATTGTAACTCCACTGCTGCATAGCCCATTACAATCATCCCTGTAATCGCTCCAATTAAAGATTCAAGCTCCATTCTTTCTAATATAATTTGAAATAAACTATGAATCGGTCTCGTTAATATACGATCCATTTCTCCTTTAATAATGTAACGATCATTAAAATCCCATATGTTAAAGAAAGCTGAGAAAATGGCAAATGGCACTAAAAAGAAACCATAAATAAAGATTACTTCTTCTCTACTCCATCCTTTTAACGCTTGTGTATGTCCAAACACAACGAGAATAAAGATTAAATTAACAGCCTGTAGTGATAAATCAGAAAGTAATCCAACGATAAAATCGCCCCGATACTCCAATTTTGTTTTTATATATTGGCTTGCATATTGCAAAAATAGTTTTATATATATCATCTCATCATCCCCCTTGTACAATTAGACGTTTTCTCGCCGTTCTCCACATGAGTACAATTGGAATAATAAGTACAATTGCCCAAATTACTTGGAATAATAATGCCTCATACAATTTACTTCCTTGTATACCTTCTGAAAAAATCATACTCGGAATATAACTAATGGCCTGAAACGGTAAAAACACCATTGCCTTTTGGGCCCATAACGGATAAAAACTAATTGGTAATAATAGACCTGAAAATAAATCAATAACAACACGTTTCGCATACATAATTCCACTATTATTAAATAAGAAGAATGTAAGCATTCCCGTCATTAAATTAATTTGTGTATTAATAATAAAACTAAATATTAAAGACAAGAAGAAATATAACCACGTTTGAAAATTCGTTGTAATTTGCAATGAAAATAATAAGGTAACGATAACCATACCCGGAATTGAAAAGAAGGCAAAGCGAAATATTCCTTCACCAAGACCTTGCATCACTTTCATTCCTAAATAGTTATATGGACGAATAAGTTCTACCGCTACACGTCCTTCTTGAATCTCCATCGCAATTTCCCTGTCTATATTATTAAAATAAAAGGCACGTGCCATCCACGCAATTGCGATATACGTAGTCATTTGCGAAATAGATAAACTTTCAATATTCTCTTTTCCGCTATAAATTGCTTGCCATAAAAAATAATACGCGCCGATATTAATTGTATAAATTAAAATCCCGCTATAATAGTTTGTACGATACGCAAGCATCATTAAAAAGCGAATTCGAATCATTTCAATGTACTTACCCATGTTTAATACCTTCTTCATAAATGTTACGAATAATTTCCTCTGTAGACACTTCGTTAATTTTTAAATCTTTAATTTGAAAGGCTTGTACTACTTTAGAAATAAGCATTGAAATAATAACTTCTTCATTCGGGATTTTGGCAATCCACGCGTTTTCCTCTTTCGCTTTCGACCAAACGACATGACTATCTGGCATAACCATTGATAAATCCTGATAGGAAACTGGTGCAACAAACTGAAAATGTATTTCTTTCTCTGCTCCCCACTGCGTACGAAGATTATTTAAAGAACCGTCATACATAATATTTCCTTCATCCAGCATGATAACGCGCTCACATAAAGCTTCAATATCAGTAATATCATGAGTTGTTAATAAAATTGTTGTTTTATAACGTTCATTCATTTCTTTTAAAAATTCACGTATTTTCAATTTCACAAGTACATCTAGCCCAATTGTTGGTTCATCTAAAAATAATAACGGCGGATTATGAATTAATGCTGCCGCTAATTCACAACGCATTCTTTGACCTAAAGATAACTTTCGAACTGGCTTATCCAATAAAGGACCAATATCTAACGTTTCAATCACGTGCTCCATATGTTCTTTATACTGAGCGTCTGATACACCGTACACTTTTTTTAATAAACGAAACGATTCTTGTACAGCAATGTCCCACCAAAGTTGCGAGCGTTGACCGAAAACAACACCAATAGTTCTTACAAATTCTTCTCTCTGCTTATGCGGGTTCATCCCATTTACTAAAATGTCTCCTGATGTCGGAGTCAAAATCCCCGTAAGCATTTTAATTGTCGTTGATTTACCAGCACCGTTCTCACCGATATATCCAACCATTTCACCTTGTTTCACAGTAAAAGATACATCATTTACTGCTGGTACTATTTTATAATTACGATTTAATAAATCGCGAAATGCACCCTTTAAACCTGGACGACTTGAATAGGCTGTAAATTCTTTACGTAACCCTTGTACCTCAATTACCGATTTCATAACCGGACCCCCTTCCTAAATGTCACAACGAATAGTTTACCCAACTGCCTTCTCTATCACAAACAATACGTCTTTTCGAAAAACATGTTAGAATAATACATAGATTTTTGTAAGGAGATGAATGGTAGTGAAATTCACAAAATCAGAAGCATTACATAAAGAAGCTTTAGAACATATCGTTGGCGGCGTTAATAGTCCTTCTCGTTCTTTTAAAGCAGTTGGCGGCGGCGCTCCTGTTGCTATGGAACGTGGAAAAGGCGCTTATTTCTGGGATGTAGACGGAAATAAATATATCGATTATTTAGCAGCATACGGTCCTATTATTACTGGACATGCTCACCCACACATTACAAAGGCAATTACAACAGCTGCTGAAAACGGTGTACTTTACGGAACACCAACAGCACTAGAAGTAAAATTCGCAAAAATGTTAAAAGAAGCAATGCCTGCATTAGATAAAGTCCGTTTCGTAAACTCTGGTACTGAAGCAGTAATGACAACAATTCGTGTCGCTCGTGCTTACACAGGCCGCACAAAAATTATGAAATTCGCTGGTTGTTACCACGGTCATTCTGATTTAGTACTTGTAGCAGCCGGATCTGGTCCTTCTACACTAGGAACTCCTGACTCAGCCGGTGTACCACAAAGTATCGCTCAAGAAGTTATTACCGTTCCATTTAATAATGTAGATACTTTAAAAGAAGCATTAGATAAATGGGGACATGAAGTAGCAGCTATTCTTGTAGAACCAATTGTTGGAAACTTCGGTATTGTAGAACCGAAACCTGGCTTCCTTGAGAAAGTGAATGAACTTGTTCACGAAGCTGGTGCACTAGTAATTTATGATGAAGTTATTACTGCTTTCCGCTTTATGTACGGTGGTGCTCAAGACTTACTTGGCGTAACACCAGACTTAACAGCTCTTGGTAAAGTTATTGGTGGCGGACTTCCAATCGGTGCTTACGGTGGTAAGAAAGAAATTATGGAACAAGTTGCCCCACTCGGACCTGCATATCAAGCCGGTACAATGGCAGGAAACCCTGCTTCTATGGCATCTGGTATTGCTTGTCTAGAAGTCCTTCAACAAGAAGGACTTTATGAGAAATTAGATGAACTTGGTGCAATGCTTGAAAAAGGAATTTTAGAGCAAGCTGCCAAACATAATATCGATATTACATTAAACCGTCTAAAAGGTGCTTTAACTGTATACTTCACAACAAATACAATTGAAGATTACGATGCAGCACAAGATACAGACGGTGAAATGTTCGGTAAATTCTTCAAGCTTATGCTTCAAGAAGGAGTTAACTTAGCGCCTTCTAAATACGAGGCATGGTTCTTAACGACAGAACATACAAAAGAAGATATTGAATATACAATTGAAGCTGTAGGCAGAGCATTTGCCGCTTTAGCAGACAATAAATAATCTCGTCATTAAAAGGAAAAAAGAAAGCACACCTTTCTTTTTTCCTTTTTTCTATTTCATAAATTCCTTATTAATAGTATAATTATTCATAATTATCTGTTTAATTTTCTTTTATATCCTTACTATCTTTGTATAAAAGGCTGCTCACGCCTTAAATAGTAAGATTATTCAAACTTCAATAAGAGGGGGGATTGACGGATGCTCAATAAAACAAATACATGGACACCGTCTTTATTGCGAGATTATAAAAATGCAGAACATGATGCGTGTGGAATCGTTTCCGTTATGGAGAAACGAAAAATTCCTACAAAAGAAAACATTGATCTTTGCATACAATCGCTCGTTAAAATGAATCATAGAGCTGGTTTCATTAATGGTGAAGGCGATGGAATCGGTATTCACATTGATGTACCAAAAGCACTTTGGAGTGAAAAACTAAAAAGTAGCGGATATAATCCAACGATCGTAGATCATCCCCACTTTATCGTTGGACATTTTTTTCTAAACAAAAACGCAAATGTAGTTAATTTAAAAAATCATATTCGTACACAACTAAGCAACGAAAACTTTGCAATTCTTTTTGAAAGTGACGATGTAATAAACTCCGATGCACTCGGTCCACTTGGTAAACAAGAAGAACCTTTATTTTGGCAAGTTGCCCTTATCGCTGAAACTGAAGTTAAAAATATTGAGCAAACATTATTTTCAGTAACGATAAAAATAGAGGAAAACGAAGCGATTCATGTTGCTTCCTTAAGTCGTGATCATGTTGTATATAAAGTTCTCGGTGCTGGTGATACGCTTGTAGCCTATTACAATGATTTACAACACCCGCTGATCGCTTCAACTATGACACTAGGACATAATCGCTATTCTACAAATACATTATCTAATTTTTTTCGTGTACAACCATTTAGCATTCTCGGACATAATGGTGAAATTAACACGATTGCAAAATTACGCGATCAAGCTGACATGATTCATGTTCCACTTACTGCTGGGGGCAGCGACTCCCAAGATTTAAACCGCACCTTAGAAACTCTACTTGTTCAATACGACTACAGTTTATTTGAAGCAATGGATATACTATTCCCACCAATTATTAATGAAATTAAACTTTATGAGCCACATTTACAAGATTTATATACGTATATACGTGAAGCATGGGGCCATTTTGCACAAGGTCCAGCTGGTATTATTTCACGCTATAAAGATGAAGCTGTTTTCAGCGTCGATTCCCTTGGACTACGACCAGTTTGGAAAGTAGAGACAGAGAGTTCTTATATTTTCTCTTCTGAACCTGGAGTTGTATCTCCAACTGAATATGTAGCTGAACCTAAACCACTCGCTCCTGGAGAAAAGGTCGGCCTAAAGTGGAATGAACAAGATGAGCTTGTTCTTTATGAATATGACAAATACCAAGCTCAAGTATACGACCGTTTTAAAAAGCGAGTTGATACTAAAGATTATTATTTAAACTTATCTACCCCTGAAACGAAAGAAATCCAAGGATTATGTGATTCTATGCACGTTGAAACGAAGCAATACGTTGCTTTCGGATGGGATCGTGAACATATTCAGCTTCTTGAACAGATGGCAACAAAAGGCGTTGAGCCAATTCGTTCACTTGGGCATGACTCACCACTCGCTGCACTCGATACTGATAGACGAAATATCGCTGACTTCATTAAGGAAAGTGTAGCTGTTGTTACAAATCCAGCAATCGATCGCGATCGAGAAGTTGAACACTTCTCCACACGAACGATACTTGGCGAACGCCCAAGTTTATTGGCTGGTGCTAAACAGCCATTTGTAGTTGAGATGCTTTCCCCAATTATTTTAGAAGGAAGTGTAGCACAATCTATTGCAGAAGAATTACACACAATTACGTACGAGCAACTTATACAGCTATTCAATACTCATAGCTCTATCGCTACAATCTCTGCTACATTCAGTCAGGCAGAAACTTTACAATGTGCCTTAAATCGAATTAGTTCTGAAGCAATAACAGCCGTGAACGCTGGAGCTTCCCTATTATTAATAGACGATGCTGATGCTCACCTAAATGGACGATTATGGATTGATCCGCATTTAGTTACCGCTAAAGTACATCAAATATTAAGCGAAAATAAATTACGCCGAAACTGCTCTCTCGTTATACGTTCTGGTGCCCTTCGCTCCTTACACGATATCGTCACACTGTATGGATTAGGAGCAGATAGTATTAATCCATATTTATTATTTGCAACCGTAAATGATGGGACGAAAACACCTATTACGAATTTATATCATGCACTTAATAAAGGGCTAGAAAAAGTCATTTCAACAATCGGAATTCATGAATTACGCGGTTACGGTCGCCTCTATTCTTCTATCGGATTACATGAAGAAATCGCAAACATATTACAAATTACGAATTTCTTCGGTTCAAATAATTTAGCTTTCTCGCTTGAGTCACTTGCTGAAGATGCACAAATGCGAGCAGATGATTATAACAATCCTAAAGTTAGAATGCGAAAATCTTTTCATATATTCCCGCGAATTTGGAAAGCAATCGGTGATGTCGCAAAAGGAAACTCTTATGATGATTACCGTGAAAAATTAAGTGAATTAGAAGAAAATAATCCAATCGCGATTAGACATCTTGTTCAAACGAAAGAAACAAAACATGTCGTTCCGACTGAAGAAGTGTCCATCAGTATTCAAACTCATGATTTACCATTTATTATTAGCTCCATGTCATTCGGTTCTCAAAATGAAATTGCCTTTCGTGCATATGCAGAAGCGGCCGATCAGCTAAATATGATTAGCTTGAACGGTGAAGGCGGCGAAATTAAAGATATGATTGGAAAATATCCACATACACGTGGACAACAAGTTGCATCTGGGCGATTTGGTGTAAACGCCGAACTACTAAATTCATCAAACCTAATTGAAATAAAAATCGGGCAAGGTGCAAAGCCTGGTGAAGGTGGGCATTTACCAGGTTCAAAAGTAACAGCCAAAATCGCCGAAGCACGTAACGCTACAATTGGCTCAGATTTAATTTCACCTTCTAACAACCATGATATTTATTCCATTGAAGATTTAGCTCAAATGATTACAGAAATTAAAACGGCCAATCAACTTGCGAAAGTAGCTGTAAAAGTTCCTGTCGTCCCTAACATTGGAACAATTGCTGTCGGTATCGCAAAAGCTGGTGCTGATTTTATTAACATTAGCGGATTTGATGGTGGTACAGGTGCCGCACGTATTCACGCATTGCAACATGTAGGGCTTCCTGTAGAAATTGGTGTGAAAGCCGCTCACAATGCTTTATTAGAAGCAAATATGAGACATAAAGTAGAAATTTGGGCTGACGGTGGTATTCGAAGTGTGAATGATGCCTTAAAAATCATGCTTCTTGGGGCAAACCGCATTGGATTTGGTACATTATCCATGATTGCAATTGGCTGTACAACTTGCCGCGGATGTCATCTAGATACTTGTCACGTTGGAATTGCAACACAAATTGAATCTGAAGCTCAGGCGAAAGAACACGGATTACGCCGCTTCGTCCCACGTGAATTAGAAAGCGCCGTCGCTGGATTATTACATTTATTCACTACTTTTGGCCTAGAACTAAAACGATTAACAGGAAATCTTGGTTATACAAATTTACAAGAAATTGTTGGGCGTTCCGATTTATTAGAACAAGTTCGAGGCGGAAATTTATTAGACTTATGTAATTTACTACAAACGATAGAACATCCATCTATCACCAAAACAGAAGACGTACCAGAAAAACAATTTGAAACAGTTCATTCCCCTCATTCAAAAGAATTAGTAGGCGTTGGCGTAGAGCAACGCGTTATGGGTGGGCTAGAATCTTGCTATCGCGTTCGTAGTAAATTATATGAAGACACGAAGCTTGAACCACTTACATTAAAGTATACGAATGGCTCTATTCCTGGAAATGGATTAGGTGCTTACAATAGTGAGAACTTATTTATACACGTAAATGGCGGTGCACAAGATGGCATTGGTAAAACCTCCTTTGGTGGTGGTATTTATATAACGAAAGCAAAAGGAAAAGACGGCATATATTATAACGGTTCTGTCGGAAAAGGTTTTGGATACGGTGCACAAAAAGGAGCGCTATACGTTCAAGGTAACGCCGATGCTCGCGCTGGCATTCGCCTCTCTGGAGCAGACATGATAATTGGAGGGCGCATGACAAAGCCACTCCGTGAAAAAGAGCAAGGAAATATAGGAGCATACTCTAATATTAAAGGTTTCGCTTTTGAATATATGACAAATGGGCGAGCGCTTGTTTTAGGGGATCCTGGTCCATGGATTTGTGCTGGTATGACTGGCGGTGTTGTTTATTTACGTCATGATTCAAGCTTAGGTTTAACAGAACAGGCCTTAAAAAGAAGAATCGCAAAAGGGGCAAATGTTACATTGCAACCAATTAGTAAAAATGGTGTGCAAGATGTGACTGAATTATTGCTAGATTATATTCGTGTATTAAATGAGCATGAGCAATACGAGGAAGTCGCTTTATTAACACCGTTACTCGATGATATGCAGCACCAATTTTTTGAAATCATCCCGAAAAAAGAACAGGCCGATCCATCTATCTCAACTGAGTGATATGCCTAACTTTCATTTTCAAGAATAAATTGACGAAGTACACTTCTCATAGTAATCTATAGTAACAATTTGAAACCTGCTGAAATTCAGCAGGTTTTTTTACTAAAAATTGATGTTTAAAAAGAATTAGGAAAAATTATAAAATGAATCTCAATTTCTTATTAACGTCACTAAAATATCACTTGCTAACATATTGTAATGAATGTATAGTATCATGTTGTACATTCATTATGACAAGAGAAAGGATCTTATTAAGGGTATGAAACTTGGTGCTCGCATTTTAAAAACGGGTATTGCCATCACATTAGCTTTATTTGCTTGTATTTTACTTCAATTACCGAGTCCGGTATTTGCAGGAATCTCAGCTATATTCGCTGTTCAACCGTCTGTATACCGTTCGTATTTAACTGCACTTGAACAAATTCAAGCAAACGTCATTGGTGCGGTATTCGCTATCGCATTCGCTACTGCTTTTGGACATAATCCTTTTATTATTGGATTAACATGTATATTAGTAATTGCACTTACACTGCAATTACGATTAGAAAACACAATATCAATTGCTTTAGTAACAGTTATCGCCATTATGGAGTATCAAGGCGAAGATTTCTTTAGTTTTGCCTTACTTCGCTTTGCGACAATTATGATTGGAATTATCGCGGCTTCACTTGTAAATTTAGTGTTTATGCCGCCAAAATACGAAACAAAGCTATATCATCGTATCGTTGATAATACAGAAGAAATTGTAAAATGGATTCGAATGAATAGCAGGCAAGCTTCTGATTTTACAACACTAAAAACTGATATTGATCGTATGAAAGAAAAAATGATCAAACTAAACCACTACTATTTGCTGTATAAAGAAGAAAGAAGCTACACGAAAAAAGTACAGTTCGCAAAAATTCGTAAGCTCGTTTTATTCAGACAAATGTTAGCGACGACAAGCCGTGCTTTAAGTACGTTAAAATCATTACATCGTACTGAAAATGAATTACGCTATATGCCAGAAGAATTTCAAGAATCTATCCAGAATGAACTTGATTCATTAACGCATTATCATGAACAAGTATTATTAAAATTTATTGGTAAAGCAAAAAAACAACAATCCGTTGAAATGCTTGATGAAGTTGAAACAGGTAAACAAGAATTAATTGATATCTTTATGGATTATCAAAACAAAGATGATGAGGAAGCGTATAAAACATGGCTACACCTCTTCCCTCTTATTTCTGCCATTATTAACTATAGTGAAGAAGTAGAGCATTTAGATTTACTTGTGGATAGCTTCTACACATACCATAAACCAGAAGCAGAACTCAAAATCGACGATAAAAAAGAAGATGAATAAAAAACAGCTCCTTTTACGCTAAAGGAGCTGTTTCTGTTATATGCTGAAGTTGATATAAATTGTAATAAAACCCTCTTTTTTTCATTAATTCTTCATGAGAACCTGTTTCTTTAATTTCACCATCTTCAATATAAATAATCGTATCCACATGTGTAATTGTCGCTAATCGATGTGCGATTATAATCGTCGTCCGATCAGCAGCTAACGTCTGAAGTGCCTCTTGAATATATCGTTCATTTTCTAAATCTAAAGCGGAAGTCGCCTCATCTAATATAAGTAACGATGGATTCTTTAGAAACACCCGTGCAATCGCTACACGTTGCCTTTGTCCGCCAGATAACTTTACACCGCGCTCCCCAACGACAGTATCATAACCATCAGGTAACTCTATAATAAAATCATGAATTTGCGCAGCTTTGGCAGCTGCAATTACTTCTTCCTCTGTAGCCTTCGGATTTCCGTATAAAATATTTGCCCCGACTGTATCGCTAAATAACAAATTATCTTGCAGTACAATTCCAATATGACTACGTAAATTTCTCATATCATACTTTCTGACATCTATCCCATCTACATAAACTGCACCTGAAGAAACATCATAGAAACGAGGGATTAAACTAGCAAGAGATGACTTCCCTCCCCCACTCGCTCCTACAAGCGCGACCTTCTCTCCAGGCGACATAGTTAATGAAAGGTTATGTAATATCTCTTTTTCATCGGAATTGTAACGAAAAGATACATTATCAAATATCACTTCACCATTTAATTTCTTCGTTTGTACCGCACTTGGGACATTCACAATATCATATTTTTCATCTAACAGTTCAAACACTCGATCCATCGATGCGAAAGACTGCGTTAATGTTGTAGAGGAATTAACAAGGCGGCGAAGTGGACTATATAAACTATCCATATATCCAACAAAAGCAACCATAGTCCCTAATGTTAATTGCCCCTGAATCACTTCATATGCTGCAAAACCGATTACAAGTAATGGTCCTAAATCTGTTAACGTATTTACCGCCGAAAATGTTCTCGCAGTCCAACTCGTATGCGTTAACGCTTTCGTCAAAAATTCATTATTTCTTTTTTCAAACTGCTTCCCCTCATACTCTTCTAATGCAAAGCTACGTGTCACTTGCATCCCTTGAATACGTTCATGTAAATATCCTTGCATCGTTGCTAACGCTTGTGAACGCTCTTTCGTCAATTTTCGAAGACGTCCGAAAAAATATTTCACTGCTACTACATAAATAGGTAAAATTAATAGCGCAACAAATGTTAATTTTATATTCATAGAAAACATAACAATAATAGCGATAGCAATCGTTGCCGTATCTAACCAAACATTCATCAAACCAGTAATTACAAAGTCCTTCGTTTGTTCTACATCATGAATGACACGTGAAATAATCTCGCCTGTTTTTGTATTCGAATAATAGCGTAAACTCAACTTTTGCAAATGACCAAAAATATGCTTTCGCAAATCATATAGGATTGTATTTGCGATACGCTGCGCGAAATATTGACGATAATATTCAATTGGCGGTCTTAACACTGCAAAAATAAAAAAAGCAATCCCAATCGCTGTTACTAGTTGGGACGTTTTATCTTGAAGTGTCCCTCCACCCTGAATTACATCATCAATAATGTATTTTAATAACCACGGCATAATAAGCGGGATGCCGAATTTAACTAGACCAATCATAATCGTAATAGCAATAAGCCATCGATATGGTTTAACAAATTGCAAATATCTTTTTATACCTTGCACCTAATCCCCCCTCTAATAGGACAAACCTGCCGGGAAATCCCCTGCAGGTTTGTTTTAATTTCTGTACATTAAATATCTCTCATACCACATATCTACAAAGTCCGGCGCGAATGGCCCTTTTCTTTGATGAATCCATTGTGTTAATTGTGCTACATTTCGTTTTAAAATCGTATCAATCACAGGTGGATATTGCATAATTTGACTATGTTTTTCATACTCATCTTCATCTAAAAGCGTATATGTCATATCTGGATACACTTTAATATCTAAATCATAATCAATATACTTTAACGCTTCAGAATCATATGCAAAAGGTGAGCTTAAATTACAATAATAATATACTCCCTCTTCCCTTAACATTCCAATCACATTAAACCAATAGTTTGCATGAAAATAACAAATTGCTGGTTCACGCGTAATCCATGTGCGACCATCTGATTCTGTCACTACTGTACGATCATTCGCTCCGATTACAAGGCTTTGTGTCCCTTTTAAGATTGTTGTCTCTTCCCACATTCTATGAATGGAGCCATTATGTTTATAACTATGTATTTGTACTTTTTCTCCTTCTTTGGGAAATCCCATATATGCTCCCTTCTTTCAACTGCAAATGCCCTTTGAACTGCATTCACTTTTTTTCTATTATAACTTTTTTGTCGAAATTTTAAAACTAAAGCGACAAGACTCCATTTCTCACACTGAATACGATATCTTTAATCTTCTTAAGAGACGAGGGTCTTATTTACAAACGAGGGAATGAGAATAAAAAAAAGCCCTTCCTTATTTCCATGTAAAGAAGGACCTTTCACTTGAAGGCAACGGCATGCCTTATCCTAAATTTGAAATCATTTTTTCAGTTTCAAAAGATTGAATTACACTATTTGTTTGCTCTTCAAATTTCTCATGTAATAATTTGAGTGCTACTTCTGTTCTATATATTTCTTGGCGTATAAAATGTAATTCCTTTTTATCGCACGTATCCTTTTCGCTCATTTCAATTTGTTGATACTTCTCTAGATGAGCTTGTAACTTCAACAACTCATCCATCGTTTCCAATTGCTCTCCCACCAACTTATCAAAGTCGTTCATTACTTACCCCCTTTTAGATTTATTGATCAGTTATTATTCCTCATTACATATTTCTAATCTTTAACTTCCTTCTCCTTTGACTACATTTGTTGACTTATTAGAAGTTATGTCGTTCGCTTTATTTTCATTACCATGACCAAAGCACAAAGAAAACACTTCTCCCGAATTAGAGAAGTGTTTTTCTTTCATTACTGATTTGAACTAGAAGATTGTGATTGTTTTGCAGCTGATTGTGCATTTTGTTTTTTCACAGCATGCACGTCTGTTTCAGTTGCAAATTCAGTACCATAACTAGCGTTTGCACTTTGTGCACCAGAAGCTTGTGCTTTCTTTGCTTCTGATTGTGCATTTGCTTGTTTTACTGCTTGCACATCTGTTTCAGTTGAAAACTCTGTACCATAACTAGCATTTGTACTTTGAATGCTAGCACCAGAAGTTGCCTTGTTATAACCTTGTTGTTTTTTACTCATCTTTCTCACCTCCACAATCAATAATGTAACCAATTCACTTAGAAACTATCCGTGATTTTCTTTTTTTTAATCTCCGTATATATCTCTTATCACTCATTCAAACTATAGGAAATGGAGGTGGAAATATGTATATAGGACGCGATATGACTGAACTAACGATGGTTTCAAAAAATGAGTGGAAAGAAGATGAATTGGCTTATTTTCATCATTCATTACAACAGATTCTTCCGTACTTAAATGCAGAAGGTCAAAGTATTTATAAAGAAATTGTAAAAGAAATTGAAACAAGAGGCGGCTTACAAGAAGGTGAGGCTAGTTGGACTCATGGGACAAAAATTTCTTACGATTAAAAAAGTGTTCCCAATCTAGGGAACACTTTTTATTTATCCCGCTTTAATGGGCAGTAAGACCCCCACCTCAAAATTCAGCGAAAGCAAAGAAGTTAGGTGGGGGATCAACTGCCCATAAAAGTCCGATTGGTTCAACTAATAATCAGTGGGGGATGAAGAACCCCCCACTGATTAAAGTTTCACTTTATTGCATTGTAATCTTCTCAACACAACTTTCATAAATCGTACGATGTGATTTCGAGAAAGGCAACTGTTCAAAAGCTTCTTTCGATACAAATTTCAATGTATCTGTTTCAACAATATCACCATTTACTTTTCCGTAAAATACAAATATATCCCAAGTTCGATGGGTAAACGTATGTTGTACATTCATTGCGTATTCTTCAATAGAAATTGAAAGCTCAAATTTTTCTTTCATATAATCTATAAGCTGTTCCTTTTGATTACGAATTCCTTCGCCAAGTTCAACATTCGGAAACTCCCACATATTAGCTAATAAACCGGTACCTGGACGTTTATTAATGACGTAACGACCATCTTCCGTTTGAAGTACTCCTGCAACAATCGGTACCATCGTAGGGGCCTTCGCTTTACTTTTGACTGGTAATTCCTTTTGAACACCTTCAGCATATCCCCTGCAATGCTCACGTACAGGACAAAGTAAGCATGCTGGATTTTTTGGAATACAAATTAGTGCGCCTAACTCCATCAAACCTTGATTAAAATAAGATGGATTTTTAGCCGAAATAATTTCACGCACAATCTCTTCAAACACTTTTCTAGTTTTCGGTTTTGCAATGTCATCCCATACGGATAAAATACGGGATAATACACGCATAACATTTCCGTCAACTGCCGGCTCTGGTATACCATATGCGATACTTAAAATAGCACCTTTTGTATATGGTCCGACTCCCTTTAACTTTTCAATTTTCTTTACATCACTCGGTACAATTCCGCCGTATACTTCTTTTACTTCCTTTACGGCCGCATGTAAGTTTCGTGCTCTAGAATAATACCCTAAACCTTCCCATGCTTTTAACACTTCTTCATCATCAGCATTTGCCAAAGCTTCTAGAGTAGGAAACTTCCCCATAAAATTCGCGTAATATGGTTTTACAGCTTCCACTCTAGTTTGCTGCAACATAATTTCCGAAACCCAAACACGGTATGGATCTTTATTTTTACGCCACGGTAAGTCGCGTTGCTCTTTTTCAAACCAACCAATTAAATCATTTTGAAACTGCTCTATGTTAAAATTATTTAATATTTCAAGTGTCAAACTTGATCCCCCTCATTTTTTTGCATATAAGTACTATTATAAAGATTTTAGGAAAAAATTTAAGTAAGATGACATAGGAAATAGAAGGCAAAGGACTTGAGGTATCGAATAAAAAGAGTTACATTAATAAAAAACGGAGGTGGATTTCTATGGACACAGCCACTCACCTTGTTATGGGCGTTACTCTAGGCAGTTTGGCCACGTTAGATCCAGCCATAGCACAAAGTGATATTGGACCACAAGCAGTTATGCTCGCTACAATTGCTGGTTCCAATATTCCTGATATCGATACAGTTTTAAAATTGCGTAATAACGCTAAATATATAAGAAATCATCGCGGGATTACTCATTCCATTCCTGCAGTGATTCTTTGGTCATTTCTTATAAGTGGCATCTCTTTCGCCTTCTTTTCAGACGCTCCATATTTGCATCTACTACTTTGGTCATTTATTGCCGTCTTTCTTCATGTCTTTGTAGATATTTTCAATGCCTACGGTACACAGGCATTACGGCCCTTCACAAAAAAATGGGTAGCGCTCGGTATCATTAATACATTCGATACCGTCATTTTCTTCATCCATATACTCGCAATTGCTTGTATGCTCGTAGGTTCCCATAAAGGATATACTGCCTTAGCAGCGTATATATTGATGATCGTTTACTATATCGGACGGATTATGATGCATAGAAATATAAGAAGCGTTGTACAAAAACGTTTCAAAAATGTTGAGAAGATAATTATTTCTCCTTCTTATCGATTTTATCATTATCATTTAGCAATCGTTACAACCAATTATTACTACGTTGCTAGATGGCATCGCGGTAACATCATGGTATATGATAAATTCGACCGGGTACCGTTCCCAGACAATACTATTATGCGCGCTGCTAAACAAGATGAAAACATCTCAGCATTTTTATCTTTCTCCCCTGTGTATCGCTGGGACATTTTCGATTATGATCATTATTACGAGGTTCGATTCATTGATTTGCGCTATCGTAGTAAAGATTATTATCCATTCGTTGCGATCGTTCAACTCGATCATAATTTAAATATTATTAGTTCCTATACAGGATGGATTTTTAGTGAAGAAAAACTTCGAAAAAAACTGGAGTTACTTCCACATTAAAAAAAGCGACTTAAGTCGCTTTTTTTAATGTTTCAAATGATCTTCTTGATTGATTAAATGACTATATTTCGGATTATTTGTACGCATTTCATGAAGACGCGCTCCATGATTATTAATCCATGTTCTTACCACTTGTTCAGTCATCTCATCACCTTGATAACGTCCCGATTTCGCATAAGTTGTTTGAAAATCTTCCCATAGCAATTCAACCCACGCACGTGCTTGTGCGTAAGAAAGCTTGTCATTTTTGTCTAATAGTTCTTTCGTTAACGCTTCATAAATATCATTCATATTCTAATCTCCTTTACCTAATTATCCCTTCATTTCTAAAGGATAGTTTCTTCTATTTTGCACATTCTATAATTGATACTTCTTCAAGAGGTATCAACTGATGATGAGGAGGGCGTTCGCAATGGGTAAACAAGCCGAATTTTGGTCTGAGTCAAAAAACAACAGCAAAATCGACGGTCAACCGAAAGCGAAATCACGCTTCGCTTCGAAACGACCTAACGGCACAATTAACACGCACCCACAAGAACGTATGCGTGCTGCAAATCAGCAGGAAGAATAGTACAAAGTAAATCAACTTCCTACACGAGGTGATAAAGATGAGCTACCGTGATCGCTTAGATAGTCGTTCTGAATTATTTAACCATACGTGGACTCGTCCGAAACATGCAAAAGCGCAAGTTAACGGACAGACGCAACAAACCCAGTCTCTCATTATATTGGCGAATGAATGTAAAAAACGCCAATTTTAGAATCTCCTATCTCCTGTAACGCCTACCAAAGATGAAAACCAGAGAGATAATCGCTCTCTGGTTTTTGTTTTTATTTTTCTTGTAATAAAGAAATCGGTATTCCAATCTCTTCATTATCATTTTGCTTATGTCCCCAAGCAAATACCCCATTGAAATACGTAATTTCAAATAATATACCAGGTTCTTCTACTAATTCATACGTCTCACCGATATGGAATTTGTTTATGTCAGTCATATAAGCGCGGGCCATTGCTATCTTTCGCATTAATACATCGAACTCATTTACAATTCCAAGTTGCTCAGCTTTTATCGCTTGCTCTTTCAAAAGCCCAATTTCTTCCCTTAGCTCATATGGTGTCATTTCACTGTAGCGCTTTGGCATATTCATCTTATTCTCCTCATCCCTCTTCGCGTTTCATTTGCAAAAATACCTCTATTTCATCGATAGAGAATCCTTTTCGATATAACGCTTGTTTCATCTTATTTTCGAATGTCCATCCATCATACTTCTTATATTTCTCATAATATTTATTCCCATGATAGTGTAACGCTTCTTGTTGCTTTTCGTCATCTTTTTCGTCTTTCAATTCTTCCAAACAAATTTGAATCACATCTCTAGAATATCCTTTACGAACAAGCATTTCGTCTAACTTTAGCTTCATTTGTAAAAAGGAATGCTTTTGATAAGATTTTTTCTTCTTTTCTATAAGGATTAAAGCATTCTCAATTTGCTTTTCCTTCGGATATTCTTGTAAACTATGCGTAATAATTAGATCCTGAACACCTTTATTTAACAACTCTCTTTTAATAACAGTGGGACCTTTTCGATTCACATTGCTTTGCGTTCTCGTATATAAAATAGCATACTCTTTATCATTAATATATCGGTCATGTAATAACTTCGAAACGACTTCAGAGATGATGGCCTGTCCCACTTCTTTTTTTCGTAAAAAATCTTCTATTTCTTGTTTCGTTCTCATTTGATAGGATAAATAGGAGATTGCTTGTAAATATGCTTTTTGTACCTCTTCATTGTACAAAATATTTCCTAACGCTATTTCATCAATTTCTAAGCCCTTTTGTAATCCGTGTTTTATTAAGATTACTTCATTCACACTAAACCCGTACTCTTCACCTTGACCTTTATCAATATAAATATTAAACCGTTCTTTCGATCGTTTTTGTACTTCTATTTTTGTAATGACAGCCATACTCTCACCTCTCTATTATTTTAACATAGTCAAGGAACGTTTTTGCTTTTCAAGAATATATATAATGAGGAGGAAATACTTGTGAAAATCGTAATTTCTGGTGGTACCGGCTTTATCGGTAAATACCTTTCTACTTTTTTCATTCAAAAAGGACATACGGTTTACATTCTCACTCGAAACAAAACTACTGAAACTTCCGACCCTAACCTTCAGTATGTTCAATGGACACCAAATTTACAAACCTTCCCCCTCTCTTCTATCGATGTAGTTATTAATCTAGCTGGAGAATCTATTAATAGTAGATGGACAAAGAAACAAAAGAAAGCCATTTTCAACAGTAGAATTCAAACGACAAAAGGACTCATTAAACAATTGCAGACACTCAACATAAAACCGCACACATTTATTAACGCAAGCGCTATTGGATACTATGGAACGTCTGAAACCGAGTCTTTTACAGAACAGCATGAGACTCCTGGAGATGACTTTTTAGCAAATACAGTATATTCATGGGAACAAGAAGCATCTAAAGCTCGTTCTCTCGGAATGCGAACAGTATACGCAAGATTTGGAGTCGTATTAAGTGCAGATGGAGGAGCTCTTCCAAAAATGCTACTCCCCTATCAATTCTATATCGGAGGTACAATTGGATTTGGAAACCAATGGTTATCATGGATTCATATAGATGATGTCGTTCGCCTGATTGATTTCATCATACAAAAAGAAGAAATTGATGGACCTCTTAATCTCACAGCTCCCTTACCTATAAGAATGAAGGAATTTGGAGAAACCATTGCAGCTATAATGAAAAAACCTCATTGGTTACCTGTCCCTTCCTTTATGCTTCACGCTTTACTTGGTGAAATGAGCATACTTGTACTAGAAGGACAACATGTATTACCTAGTAAAGCAATTGAGCATGGGTATCAATACACATTTCCGGCAATAGACCATGCATTACAAAATATACTTTCGCATACAATGTAGTACTTCTAAAACACAGTTTTACAGGGGCCCTTTCAAAACTTTTATTTTCTAGAATCCGGAGCATTATTACACAAATAATCTTTCAGTTACTTTCCCCTAAATTCCATTAACATTATAAAGTAACAGAAATGAGGTACCTATGAAAATATTGCTCAAACAAGCCATTGTCTATCCTATTACATCCCAAAAATTTCAAGGGGATGTACTCGTTATAGGAGAACGAATTGCCGAGGTCAAGCCTACCATTCAACCTACTCAAGATATGACAGTTATAGACGCGCGTGCTCTTCATCTTTTACCCGGATTTATTGATGTCCATACTCATCTTGGTCTCTATGATGAAGGCACTGGTTGGGCTGGCAATGATGCAAATGAAACATCTGAAGTTTCAACACCACATATCCGTTCTTTAGACGGAATTCACCCTTTTGATATTGCATTTCAAGATGCTGTACAAAATGGCATCACAACTGTTCACGTTATGCCAGGAAGTCAAAACATTATCGGTGGTACGACTTGTGTAATAAAAACAGCTGGAACTTGTATTGATCATATGATTATTCAAGAACCTGCAGGCTTAAAGATTGCCTTTGGAGAAAATCCCAAAAAGGTCCATAGTAATGGAACAAAAGAATCCATAACACGTATGGGAATTATGGGATTACTTCGAGAATCATTCTATGAAGCACAGCACTACGGGCATGAAGCTGATTTTCGAATGCTTCCTATCTTAAAAGCATTACGTCGCGAAATACCCGTACGTATCCACGCTCACCGAGCAGATGATATTAGTTCTGCTCTACGCTTTGCAACAGAATTTAATCTCGATTTACGTATTGAACATTGTACAGAAGGACACTTTATTGTTGAAGAACTTTCGAAACACAATTTGAAGGTTTCAGTTGGCCCAACGCTTACACGACGTTCTAAAATAGAACTCAAAAACAAAACATGGGATACTTACCATATATTATCCAAAAATGGAGTGGAAGTTTCCATCACAACAGATCACCCTTATACACCCATTCAATATTTAAATGTTTGTGCTGCTGTCGCAGTAAGGGAAGGATTAGACGAAAAAACTGCACTAGAAGGAATCACTATTTTTCCAGCACGAAATTTACGTTTAGAGGATAGAATTGGAAGCATTGAGGTTGGAAAAGACGCTGATCTCGTGTTATGGACCCATCATCCTTTCCATTATTTAGCCAAGCCTGTACTAACCATGATTGATGGAAAAATAATTTACAAAAAAAATAAAAAAAACTAGTTTATTTTTTTGACTAGATAAAGTATTATACGATTATAAACTGAATGAAACCATAATCAATTTGTGTCGTGATTATCATTTTCAAATTGATGAATGGGGAAGGCAAATGGTGCGCCACCAGCGTTAGAAACTGGTTCTAGTGGGTTCGATTCCCACCCCGAAATTTTTTAAAGATTGATATAAAAATTTCGAGGGTGGGGTGTTTTTTCGTCATGCTACCCTCGTGTGAGGAGGAGTTAGTATGTTAAAAAAACGCGACTTACACGACAGCCACGTTCTATACGAGTTAATGGTGGATCCAGCTGTCTTCCCTTTTGTGCGTCAAAAGGCTTATTCTTATGAGGAATATTTATTTTTAACGAAACAAACGATTGAAGCTGAAGAGCGTGGGGAATTAATTTCACGCACAATTTTAGATGAATGGGGTAACCCTATCGGAACAATTACTTTATTTGATGTGCAAGAAAAAGCCGGATTCCTTGGAACATGGCTTGGCAAACCATATCATGGAAAAGGCTATAATAAATTGGCAAAAGATTCATTTTTTAGTGAACTTTTCTATGAATTAGATATTGAAACGATCTTTATGCGTATTCGCAAAATAAATATTCGTTCTATTAAAGCTGCAGAAAAATTACAATACGTAAATCTAGCAAACGAAACAAGAAAAGCCGTTTATGATGAAATTAACGCGAATGAAGAAGTATATAACTTATATGAAATTCCAAAAGATCAATATACACTTGCTACAATGCGAGATACAACGTTCCAAGATGCTCATCACTTAAAAGAAGCATAATCTAAATTTTTAGAAAAGATAATTAACCATTAACATTTTGACATATACGTATATCACCCGATGTCTTTGGAAACGATAGATAGTGACTTTAGGACACGAGGTGATTTGTAATGGATAAAAAGAAACGTGACAAAGTAAAAAATGCATTATCTAGTACACAAGAAGTTCTCTACCAACGAGAGTTTCGTAAAGCAGATCGCGCAGCGGGTTATCGCTCGAAAAGTATTTAAAGTGAGAATGAATAATTAGAAGTTCTCCCCCCTAATTATTCATTCTCATTACATATTTTTTCTACGTGATAGAGTAGAAAAAAGGTTCCTTATAAATAAGGAACCTTTTTTATGTGGATAACGTTATCCACATAATTGATAGAATTGTGAATAAATTATACAAACCCTTCACAAGTTTGTATGTTGTAACGCATAGCAAATGTTAGAATTGTGGATATTTTTCTAAAAATTGTGGACAATGTGGATATAGTTGTTAATATTCCGACTTTACTGTTTAATGAAAGCGCAATCTCCATGTGGATAAGTCTTTCTCTCAGAAAACAATAAAAAACCCTCTTTAAATATTCCAAAGAGGGTTTCATATTAAGTAAATGATTGTGCAAGAGCAGGTGATTTAATAGGTATATGATTCGGCTTTACATGATTTTCTGCCAAAATTGTATCCACAATATGGCCAGCTGGCTCCGGACGATAAATGCTTTTCATCGCTTCTTTCATTTGAAGAAGCTTCATATCATCTTGTAATAACGCCTCTGTCTTTGCAAAAACCTCACTATCATCACGAATGACAACTGCCGCTCCTTTTCTTTCAAAGTACATCGCATTTTCATTTTCTTGTCCTGGAACAGGTTTATATAAAATGACAGGTACTTGCAATGCTGCCGCTTCACTTAGCGTGATACCGCCTGGCTTCGTAATCATACAAGAAGTAACACGGAATAATTCATCAATATTTTCAACATAACCGAATACTTTTAATGCATCAGGATTGTTTTCCTGTAATCCTAATAAATCCTGTTTTAATGCTTCATTTTTCCCACAAACAACAACTACTTGTAAATCAGGCACTGACATAAATGATTGGCATAGTTCTTTTACACTCCCTAATACCCCATGAGCACCTGCTACAATTAGTAAAATCTTTTTATTCTTACATAACTGATATTTATTATATATAATGTCTGGATTGATCTTTAACTCAAAACTATTACGAATCGGAATTCCAGTTTCAACAATTTGCTCCGCAGGCACACCAATATCAACCATAACTTTTTTCACGTGATCAGTTGCTACAAAATAACGATCTACTTCCCGATGAATCCATATTTTGTGCACACAAAAATCTGTTAATACATTATACACAGGAATTGAAATACCTGTTTGCTTTTTCAATTCTGGTACAGCTATAATCGGAAAGGTATTAATAACAATATCCGGTTTCTCTGCTTGTAAAAGTAATTTCAAACGTTTTCTTCCAAAATTCGCATACCAAGATGCTATTTTTTTATCATAAATTTTCTCTACACCATAATAAAACAAGCGGTATAATTCTTTTCCTATTGTATAACTTTTTAAATATAAATATTTTGTAATATCAGTTATAACTGGATGTGATTCTCCGAACAAATCGCATACAATTACATCTTTAATTCCTTTTTGGCGAAATGTTTGTTCTAATGTTTTCGCTACTTGCACATGACCGTTACCGTAATGTGCAGTTAATATTAAAACCTTGGGGTTTTTTATCAAACAAATCCACTCCTAGCTTATTGTTTCTCCATATTGCATATACGACAATAGGAAAAACATTTTCCTTAAAAATTACATAAACAGACTCTAATATTTCTCTTTCAGCTATGTACCTGTCGTGGATATGCAAAGCATATAAGATTGACCCCTTAATCCTATCTGTGCTCATATCTTTACATTATACTTTCCTATAAGAGCTTTCGCAATAACTTACAAATGTTCTCTATTTCATGATACTCACTCTTTTACTTCTTAATTCTTTTTACTATTTTGATTTCCCTTTACAATTATGTAAATTTCTCCACTTATTCCTTACAAAAATATGGATATTCTATTTTCAGTATACTCTTTTCTTTATATATACTCTAGATTTTATTGTACAGAAAGCAAAAAGCCTAATCCAATATTTGGATTAGACTGCTTGTAAAATATGTCTTGCTTCTTCTACATTTTTTTCAGTAGGTGGTTCTACATTCGCTAGTGGATACTTATGCCCAAGCGCTTCCCATTTATATACACCAAGCTTATGGTATGGTAACACTTCAACTTTCTGAACATTAGACAGGCTTTGAATAAAACTAGATAGTTTTTTTAGATCCTCTTCATTATCAGTAATACCAGGAACTAATACGTGTCGTACCCAAATCGGTTTATTTTTATCCGATAAATAACGAGCAAATTGTAAAATATGTTCATTTGGTTTTCCTGTTAACTTACGATGTTTCTTTGAATCAATATGTTTCAAATCTAATAAAACTAAATCTGTGTATTCCATTAAAATATCTAGTTTATTTTGGAATTCCGGTTCTTCAGAATAACAACCACCTGAAGAATCAATTGTTGTATGAATTCCAACTTCCTTACATTTCTTAAATAATTCAATTAAGAAATCTAGCTGTAATAATGGTTCCCCACCACTAACTGTTATACCGCCTCCGGAAGCTTCAATAAAAGGAAGGTAACATGTCACATCCTGCATTACTTCTTCGACTGTTATTTCTTTTCCTTTACCGATCTCCCACGTATCAGCATTATGACAATATTGACAACGTAATAAACACCCTTGTGTAAATATGACATAACGAATTCCTGGGCCATCAACAGTACCACAAGACTCTACAGAATGAATTCTTCCTTTTACCATATTACTTCCTCCTTTATTGAAACAGCCTCCCTCTGCTATTTATAAAATGCAGAGGGACACTTTTTTCACTTACATGCTTTCATGCATTGTACGGTTAATTACATCAATTTGTTGTTCACGAGTTAATTTAATAAAGTTTACAGCGTAACCAGATACGCGAATTGTTAATTGTGGATATTTTTCAGGATGTTCCATTGCATCCATTAATGTTTCACGGTTAAATACGTTAATATTTAAGTGATGTCCCTCTTTTACTGCATAACCATCAAGCATTGATACTAGGTTACGTACTTGTACTTCATCTTCTTTACCAAGTGCTTTTGGAATAATAGAGAATGTATTAGAAATACCATCTTGTGCATCTTCATATGGTAATTTAGCTACAGATAATAATGAAGCTAATGCACCTTTTGTATCACGTCCATGCATTGGGTTCGCACCTGGTGCAAATGGTTCTCCAGTACGGCGTCCATCTGGAGTGTTACCAGTTTTCTTACCGTATACAACGTTAGATGTGATTGTTAAGATTGACATTGTATGAACAGAATTTCTATATGTTTTATGTTTACGAAGTTTATTCATAAATGTTTTCACAAGATTTACAGCGATTTCATCTACACGATCATCATTGTTACCGTATTTAGGGAAATCTCCTTCGATTTCAAAGTCAACTGCGATTCCGTTTTCATCGCGAATTGGTTTTACTTTTGCGTGTTTAATTGCACTTAAAGAGTCTGCTACTACAGATAGACCCGCGATACCTGTTGCCATTGTACGAAGAACATTTGTATCATGAAGTGCCATTTCAATACGTTCGTAGCTATATTTATCATGCATGTAATGAATAACATTTAATGTGTTTAAATACAGGCCTGCTAACCATTCCATTGTCATATCAAACTTATGCATAACTTCTTCATAATCTAATACTTCAGAAGTAATCGGTGCGTACTCAGGACCAACTTGTGCTTTAGATTTTTCATCTTTACCACCGTTAATCGCATATAGTAATGCTTTTGCTAAGTTTGCACGTGCGCCGAAGAATTGCATTTGTTTACCAATTCTCATTGCAGATACACAGCAAGCAATTCCGTAGTCATCGCCGTAGTCAGCACGCATAATGTCATCATTTTCATATTGAATTGCTGATGTTTTAATAGACATTTTCGCACAGTAGTTTTTAAAGTTTTGTGGTAATTGTTTAGACCAAAGAACTGTTAAGTTTGGTTCTGGAGCTGGTCCTAAATTATCTAATGTATGCAAGAAACGGAATGAGTTCTTTGTTACTAATGGACGACCATCTAATGCCATACCACCGATAGACTCAGTTACCCAAGTTGGGTCACCAGAGAATAATTCATTATAATCAGGTGTTCTTGCAAATTTCACAAGACGTAATTTCATAATGAAGTGATCCACAATTTCTTGTACTTCTTCTTCTGTTAAAGTACCATTTGCTAAATCTCTTTCAATATAAATATCTAAGAATGTAGAAGTACGTCCAAGACTCATTGCAGCTCCGTTTTGCTCTTTAATTGCTGCAAGATATGCGAAGTATAACCATTGGAATGCTTCTTGCGTGTTTGTTGCTGGCTTAGAAATATCAAAACCATGGGAAGCAGCCATTTGTTTTAACTCTTGAAGTGCACGCATTTGCTCAGATAACTCTTCGCGTAAACGCATTGTCTCTTCGCTCATTACACCGCCAGTTAAATTTAAATCAGCTTTTTTCGCTTCAATTAAATGATCTACCCCATATAATGCTACACGACGGTAGTCACCGATAATACGTCCACGTCCGTATGCATCTGGAAGGCCAGTAATAACACCTGATTTACGAGCAGCTCTCATTTCTGGTGTATAAGCATCGAACACACCTTGGTTATGAGTTTTTCTCCAATCTCTAAAAATACGACTAAGTTCTTTATCCATTTCGTATCCATAAGATTCACAAGCTTGTTCCGCCATACGAATACCACCATATGGTTGTAAAGAACGTTTAAATGGTTTATCAGTTTGGAAACCGACTACTTTTTCAATATCTTTATTTAAATATCCTGGTTCATGTGATGTAATAGAAGAAACGATTTTTGTATCCATATCAAGAACGCCACCGTTTTCACGTTCTTTCGTTGTTAAATCCATTACTTGATCCCAAAGTTGTTTCGTTGCTTCAGTTGCTCCCGCTAAGAAAGATTCATCTCCTTCGTAAACGTTTACATTATTTAAAATGAAATCGCGAACATCAATCTCTGCTTTCCATTTTTCACCTTTAAAGTTTTCCCATGCGTTTTTAACATTTTCTAATACTTGAGTCATCCTAATCTCCTCCATTTTTGATTAGTACAGGACTAAGATTTTTTATATAACAGCTTACACACTTAGAATACTACTTTTTTGCGAAAGTGAACGAAACAGTTGTGACATGTTTGTGAAATATTGAGCAAACTACTATATGTATAGTGTTAACTTCACTTAAAAGTCTTTATAATTAACCCTTTCCTTGATTGTATTTTTTTGGTATCCTTATATACGAGTCCTATTTTGTAATATAAAAACAATACCCATTGTAGAGCTGTAATACTCTTATCTCCTAATCTGTTATAGTTTTTATAACAGAACAAAAAAGTGTACATATGTTGTACACTTTTTTGTTACTACTCTAAAACATCTCTTTTTCTATTCCCATCATAGAATCCGCCACGATTACCTTCTAATACAATTAATTGCTCTAATCCTTCTATATGATCACCTATAATTCGCAAAACAGCTGGGGGATGACCTATTTTTGCAAAATGTTCACTGGGACGAATACGGTTCATCTGATCGACCTCTACACGACTTACACATGCAATTTCGAAGCCTAACAGAATCGCTTTCACTTGAGCTACACAAGGTGATAGTAAAGATCTATAACCGATTTCTTTCAAGCATTTACGGCTAAACGCATTCGGTACAGCAATAAGAGAACCTACCCCTAGATCTTTTCTATCACAAGCTAAATTTAACGCATATTTAAACGCAGTTACAAGATGAAGCGGTACTCTTAAATCTAAATAATGATTTAGATCATTTAATGCGACATCCATTCCATCTGCAATAGCTTTTGCGAAAGGATATAGTTCCCTAGACGGGATAACAAAGTCACCGTCTATAAACAACACAATTTCCCCTTTTGCAAAGTAAGTTCCAAGTGAACGTCCTACATCGTTTCCAAGTGCTTCTTTATATACAATTGTTGTTGCTCCCTTTTCTTTTGCAATCGTTGCGGTTTGATCAGACGAGCCATTTACTACAACGATAATTTCAAAAGGTTCAATTTTTCGAAGGTCATCTATAACATTTCCAATTGTTTTCTCTTCATCTTGTACAGGAATAATGACTGATAATTGCTTTCCTTTATACAATTTAGATGTAATGCCCCATCCTTGATAAAAATCTTCGAAATCTAAAGTATGATAGACACTATCTCTTTTCCTATTTCCATCATAATATCCTCCGCGCTCATCGCTACCTACTATTCGCTCCGCTACAGCTTCTATATGATCACCTATCATCCGTTTTTCAGATTGCGAGAGACCCATCCCATATGCAGCATGCTCGGTCGGCCGAAATTTATTTGGCGTAATAACGTCAATTGCACAATGCCGACTAATTCTCCATTCACTTTGAACTAGGCGTAAATGAGCGACAATAGGATTAACAAAGCTTTCATATCCAATACTTTGAACGACTTCTTTCGTCAATGCATGAGGTGCATCTAATAAGGAATCAATTTTTAATTCTTCACGCTCTAACATTGCATTTAATATTTGGCGCCATACTGTAATAGAATTGGGTTTTTGCCTTTTTAAAAATAGTGCATCCAAGTTATTTAAAACGATGTCGGCCTGACCATGTAAAATCGGATTCAGGAATAATTGTAATTTTGAAGTTTGAATAGCAAAATCGCCATCTATAAATAGTAATACATCACCTATAGCTTGTTTTGCACCAGCTGCACGTCCAACATCATTTCCAAGCTGCTCTGTATATTGCAGTACTTTACATCCTAACTGCTCAGCAACTGTTTCTGTACCATCAGTACAACCATTTGCTACTACAATAATCTCTAATGGATTTAATCCTTTTGCCGATTGGATAACATCTGAAATCGTTTCAGCTTCATTACATACAGGTATAATGACCGATAGTGACTTAGCCATTATTTTCTTCACGGAACCACTTAATAGTTTCTTTCAATCCTTCTTCCCACGTTACTTCTGCTTGAAACTGAACAAGTTCTCTTAATTTCGCAACATCCGGTCTTCTATTTGGAATTTCTTCAAAGCCATGTGGGTATACCTCTTCGAAAGGAACTTGGACAATTTCCGAAGAAGATTTCGTTAGTTTTTTAATTACTTCTGCTACTTCTTTTATACTCTTTTCATTCTCAGAACCTATGTTAATAATTTCACCATTTACCTTTTCATCCATCGCTCGAATCGTTGCCTCTACCGCATCACTTACATACGTAAAACAACGTGTCTGCTCTCCATCTCCATATACGAGAATGTCTTCTCCTTGCAAAGCCGCACTAATAAATCGCGGGATTACCCCTGCATACGGACCATCTTTCGCTCTTGGACCATAAATATTAAAATAACGAACAATCGTTACCGGTAAACCTTCTAATGCGTATCCTAAACATAATGTTTCTTCTAATGTTTTACACACTGCATAACTCCAGCGTATTTTAGAAGTTGCCCCGTATAATCGATCTCCCTCTTCAGAGAAGGGTGGCTTTGCCTTACCATATACTTCTGAAGTAGAAGCAAAGACCACTTTCTTCTTTTCTTTTAGCGCTGCTTGTAAAATGTTTCTCGTTCCATCAAAATTTGTTTCAATAAGCTCTATACTCTTTTCCATTGTCGTTTTCACGCCTAAAATTGCTGCTAAATGAAACACTACATCATGTTGGTTTACTAATTCATAAATAGAATTTTTATCTAAAACACTTATTGGAATAACTCGAATTTCTTTCATTAACTCATCATGATATTTACTTTTCCCTTTATAGAAGTTATCAACGATCGTAACTCCATACCCTCTTTTCACCAGCTCTTCAGCTAAATGTGAACCAATAAATCCTGCTCCACCTGTAATTAAACATTTCTTACTCATACACTCACCTTCTTTATAATTCCACGTGTATCTATTACTCGCTTCATTCCTTTAAAAAGCTTCCAATCGATATTAGAGTGATCAGTTAAAATTAAAATACAACCCGCTTGTTTAACGACTTGTTCATCCAAAGAAACAGATTGGTACACCTTATCTTCAAACTTTGCAGAAGAAATATATGGATCGTGATATTCGATTTCATATCCTTCTTTTAGTAACAATTCAATAATTGGTAAAGCCGGTGATTCTCTCAAATCATTTACATCTTTCTTATACGCAATTCCTACAATTAAAACTGATGCAGGTGATTGCACCATACCTTTTACTTTCCGGACTATTTTCTCTGGCATTTCTTCATTAATCACATGTGCAGCCTCAATTAATTGACTAATTTCCCCATTCCTTTTTATTCTCCATTGGAAATATAAAGGATCTACTGGAATACAATGTCCTCCTATTCCTGGTCCTGGCCAATATGGGGTAAATCCAAACGGTTTTGTAGATGCGGCTTCAAGCGCCTCATAAAAATCAATTCCTAAACTTTCACATAGTGTGTTTAACTCATTTACTAAGGAAATATTGACTAGGCGCTGAATATTTTCAAATAACTTACACATTTCCGCTACTTTCGGAGAACTAACTGGAACAACTACATCAAATGTAGTGCTATACAACTCCTGAACTTTTTGTTTACACTTTTCTGTTTGTCCACTAATAACTTTTGGAATCGTTTGAACAGAATAGTGACTATTAGCCGGATCAATTCTCTCAGGGGAATATCCGATATAGAAATCTTCTCCTACCTTTTTCCCTGTTTGAGAAATAATAGGAATGATAACTTCCTCGAGTGTACCTGGATATGTGGAGCTTTCAAAGATGAAGGTTTGTCCTTTTTGAAGGTTTTGTTGTATATAATGTGAGGCTGAAATGAGGGCACTTAAGTCTGGTTCTCTTTGTTCATTAATTGGAGTCGGGACAGTAACAATAACATAATCACTATTTTGAAAATCAGCAATGCCTTGATCCGGTGTGTTCACTATTAATTTTTTTTTCACCAATAAACTTTGTAACTCTTTAGAAGAAACATCCGGAATATAACTTTCTCCTTTTATAATTGATTCTATTTTTCTAATATCTTTATCTAACCCAAGTACTGTATGCCCTCTCTCTGCAAAATGGACTGCTAAAGGAAGGCCAACATATCCTAACCCAATAATAGCTACTTTACTACTATTCATTTGTATTCTCTTCTTCCCTTCTCAATTGTTGAATGATATCCCTATCTCTATCTCCATCCGTAAAACCACCGCGTTCGTCCGTACATTGTAATAAATAAGCAATCGCCTCAATTTGATCACCGAAAATACGATCAAATGCTGAAATACGCCCATTTACAAATTCGTGTTGCTCTGGACGTACTTGATTTGTTTTTATAACATCTACTAACTCTACTGCTGTAACAGAGAATCCTTCTAAAATAGCTTTTATCTGAGCTAATGGAGGAATCACAAGAGAATCATAACCAATTTTCTCTATTACTTTTTTATGCATAGCGTGTGGTACTGCTGTTAATGAGTTATTCCATAAATCTGGTCGCTTCGCTATCAAATTCACAAAATATTTTCCCATGCTAATTGGATCTGCTGGATGAAACATATCTAATAAACACTGTAAATCATTTAATGCTACATCACTTCCATCTTCAATAGCGCGCAAAAATAGAATTAAGTTTGTTGCTGGAATAACAAAATCACTATCAACAAATAAGCAAATATCTGCCGTAGCATACATGGCCCCTATCGCCCGTGCTACATTATGCCCAAGCGCTTCCTCCAACTCAACAACAATAACATTCTCTAGCTTTACTTGTTTAATGGTCTTTACAGCAGCTCCATTCACAACAACTATAATTTCATCTACACCTGCTTTTTTCACTTCTTGTATAACAGACCTTATAGTTGTTTTCTCTTCTGATACCGGGATAATGGCACTATATTTCGCTTTTTTCTTTTGTAATAAAACTGGTTTATACTTTCCTACAAACTCCCTATCTTTATTGCCCTCTGAAAAACCACCGCGATTACCGTATGTTTCGATTACGTATTGTAAAGCGCGCAAATGATCACCCATAATACGACTAGTAGCTTTCGGATAAGGAGAGCCAGGTGATGTGCCCGTATGGACAGGACGAACTTTATTTGTGTAAATGACATCAACTGAAGCCATATCAGAAATATCTACTCCTCTAGACATCGCCATCGCTTGAAATAGTGCTGGATCCGCTAAATTCCACCACCCTAGTTTTTCAATCACTTCACGACTTATCGCATGTGGTATCGCAATTAAAGATCCTACAACAAACTCTTTTTTGTTCAAATAACGGTTTAACATATATTTTCCAACCGTCGTATAATGCGGTCTCATCTTCAAATAAACGGACCATGTTAAATTATTTAAAACAATCTCATGTCCTTGCTCTATTCCTTTAATAAAATTGTATAATTCTTCACTTTTCATGACGATATCGCCATCTAAAAATAAAACAATTTCACCTTTCGCTTCTCTAGCACCAATTGCCCGTCCCACATCATTACCAAGAGAATATCTATAATAAATCACACGGCAATTATGCTGTAACGCTATTTCTTTCGTACCATCTGTCGATCCATTATCTACTATGATAATTTCATATGGTTCCAACTTCCTTACTTCTACTAAAACTTTTGATAAAGTACTTGCTTCATTATGCACTGGAATCACAACTGACACTCTCATACTTGTATCACTGTTACCCTTCCAAGCGAACATAAGCAATAATAGGAATACGTACAACTACATCTTCTGGTGGTCCATAAGAAGGAGAAGTACGAACAATTACTGCCCCATCCGTCACAGATAAAAGAACGCCTGCAATGATTTCTACAGCTGTCACAACTTGCACTAGTTCACCAACATGGTTACGTAATTCATCAGTAAATAACATATATAACTCTCCTTTCTTACGCTTCTTTAATTGATATAATACTTGTAAATGGTAATAAAACTTCTGTTCCTATTCCTTCTTGCAATGTTAAGAAATCATCACCAACTGCTACAATCACACCCGTTAACTGTCCGACTGTCACAGTAATTTCTACGTTTTTCCCCAAATACTGCTCTGCAATTTCTTTAAAAGGTGATGTATTACATTCTTTTAAAATGTTACAAATAATAGATTGAAATCTACTTGATTCAATAACCTCTTCAGTAGCTTGCTTAGAGTTTCTTTGAATAAATCTCGCAAAGTTTTGTGAAAATAAAAGTCTTTCCACAGCAGGTAATAACTTATTATCTAAAAAATAATCTAATTGCCTATTAAACAATCTCGATAACTTTTTCCAATACTTACCGAACAGACACATATATTTCTCCTCCTATTATTTTAAAGTTATAAAAATACATCCATACATCTTAATGTATACAAATCAGGCTTTTTTTGTGATAGGTAAGACATACATTTTTCAAGGAAACAATGTTTTCTAATCAAACAAAAAGATAGATGGAATTCCATCTATCTTTTTATGTATTTTAATTTTTAATTGTAATAATGGCAGATACACTTCCTCAATAAAAAAGGACTACCTAAAAAGATAGTCTCTTACACTTCAATATTTCGCAACATCGTATAAATGTCGTTATTCACTTTACCAAACGATTTAATGTTATTTTGAATGTTAGATAATAAAACGACATAAACACTTCCGTTTTTACTAAATCCATTTAAACAATTCCATCCTGGCATGACACCGTGATTCGAATAACTTCCCGGGTCTACATACCAACCAAATCCATAATCTTTTTTTCCGCCTGTAAACATTTGATCATAACTCTCTTTTGAAATTAACTTTCCAGAGAAGAGTGCTTCATTAAATAAATATAAATCATGTGCGCTTGTATATATATCACCACAACCATATAGTTGTGACATACTTGGAATATTAGGTGTTGTCATATTGTTATTTACTATTTTATAACCCGTTGATGGGAATCTTGTTTGTTCTAACTCTCTACCAAAACCAGAATGTTTCATACCAGCAGGTGCAAAAATATGCTGCTTAATATATTCTTCTAACGGTTGGCCACTTACTTTCTCGGCAATGTAAGCAAGTATAGAGTAGTTCGAATCCGAATACTTCCATTTCTCCCCTGGACCCCCAACACGCTTTTGGTTTCCTATTCGTTTTATCAGTTCTTCATGCGAAATATCCTCTGTTCCCTGCTCATACTCTGGAATTCCTGATGTATGTGTTAGTAAATGCTTTAACTGAATCCCATTACCTTGAGGGAAATCTGGAATATACTTTGCAACCGTATCCTCTACATTTAATTTATTTTGATCCTTTAATTGCATAATAGCAGTCGCTACAAATGCCTTTGAAATAGAACCAATATAAAAAGTTGTCTCTGAATTATTCGGTACTTGTTTCTCTTTGTTCGCCATACCGTACCCTTTATTCAAAAGAACTTTTCCGTTCTTCACAATAACAGCTGTCCCGCTAAATCCTGCGTTTTGTAAATATTGATCTAATTGAGCATTTTCATTAATTTCTTGAGGTGGTCCCTCAGCGGGCTTTTCCACAGCTTGTGCTTGCTTCACTTGTTCTTCCTGCTCTTTTTGTTTTTGTGCTTCTTGCTTCTTTCTTTCTTCTTCTTTCTTTTTCAGCTCTTCTTGTTTTTTCATTTCTGCCGCTGCTTTTAAAGTTTCTTCTTTCTTATTATGCGCAACAATTTTTGTATACATGAAATATACAAGTGAAAATAGTAGGACGAGAATGATTGTTCTTTTTATGTATACAATCGGCCGACTTGATTTCCCATTCGCATTATTTTTTTCCTGATCCATGATTGCTTTTTCCCCTTATTCACCAATAATTTACTTCCTCTACTAAAGATTTATTTTAGAAGATTATGGATAATCCATTCTATGTCATCCCTACTTTATCACGCACTGCACATATTACCAACCTATATGCATAAAAAAGAAAAAGAAAATTTACAAAGGTAAGATTGCTGTTAAATTTTTAACATAAAAAAGAGGATATCCCCTAAAAACTGATATTATCAATCTTTTTGGATATCCTCTTATCTAATTATTTATACGTGTTTTTTCATATCATCGGCAACAGATTCAACATTTGTACCTACGATAACTTGAACACTCGTGTTACTTAATTTCATAACACCTTTCGCACCAGCACGTTTTAATGCTGCTTCGTTTACTTGACCAGCATCTTTCACTTGTAAGCGTAGACGTGTTGCACAGTTATCAATAACTGTTAAGTTTTCTTTTCCACCTAAAGCTGCTACGTAAGTTTCACCAATTGAACCTGCAACTGGAGCTTCTTCGCCTTCAGCTACTTCCTCTTCATCTTCACGACCAGGAGTTTTTAGGTCGAACTTCTTAATTAAGAAGTAGAATACTACAAAGTAAATTGCTGCGTAAATTAAACCGATTCCTGCTAGTAACAATGGTTTTGTTGCAATACCGAAGTTTAAGAAGTAATCGATTGCTCCGGCACTAAATGAGAAACCATCGTGAATGCCAAGTGTTGTTGTAATGAATAGAGACAGACCTGTTAATACAGCATGAATACCATATAATACTGGTGATAAGAACATGAATGAGAATTCAATTGGCTCTGTAATACCAGTTAAGAATGAAGTTAATGCTAAACCACCTAACATACCTGTAACCATTTTACGTTTTTCTGGTTTAGCAGCCGCAATCATTGCGAAACATGCTGCTGGTAAACCGAACATCATAATTGGGAAGAAACCAGTCATGAACATACCTGCTGATGGATCTTTTGCAAAGAAGCGTGCAATATCACCATGAACGATATCGCCAGCTGCATTTGTAAAGTCACCAAGTACGAACCAGAAGTATGTGTTCATTACGTGGTGTAAACCGATTGGAATTAATAAACGGTTTAATAATCCGAATAACCCAGCACCAATTGAACCTAAGTTCACGATACCATGTGCTACTGCATCAATACCACTTTGAATTGTTGGCCAAATTTGACCGAATACTAATCCTAAAAGAAGCATTACGATTGAAGTAATGATTGGTACAAAGCGTTTTCCTGCAAAGAATCCTAACCATTCTGGTAGTTTAATCTTATGGAATTTGTTGTATAGTAATCCTGCAACAACCCCTGCAATAATACCACCGAGTATGGCCATATTAATTTTCGGCGTTAACGCCGCTGCTTTTGAAACCTTTGTCATTGTATCTGCTAATTTAGTTGGGTCTACTGAGCCGACTAAATCTTGAACACTTTTTAATTTATCATTTAACTCTGCTGCTGAATATGTCTTACTTAGAGCATTCGTTGTATTTTGTAAAACAAGATATCCGATTGCTCCGGCAAGTCCAGCTGCTCCACTACCGTCAACAGACAAACCGATTGCAACACCAATTGCAAAAATAAGTGCTAAATTATCAAAAATTGCTGCACCGGCCTGTGCCATAACAGGAATGTTAAATACGTCTTCTTGTCCTAAGCGAAGCAATAATCCTGCTGCTGGTAGTACGGCGATTGGAAGCATTAACGCTTTACCAATACGTTGTAGAAACTGCAACATTTTAATTCCCCCCTATCAAATTTATGAAATCGTTATCATTATAAGTACGCCTTAGAAAACGCTTTCTATTTACATAACCATAATAACATATAGTTGTATAGATGTGTAGTTTTTATTTTCGAATTTTTTATGGATAAATCTCCTATTTCCAAACTGTTATATAAAAGGAAAATTCTCCTTTTTGACTACAAAATACTCGAAACGGAATACCTGCTATAGAACATGTAACTTTCGTTTTATCATTCCACTTTTTCATGTTATTATTTATTTCCGAGTATATCGGGAAAAGTAAACTTAGTTAATTCGAAATAGGAGCGTTGGTACTATGCAGTGCATTAAAACAAACAACTTACAACAGTTGTTAGAACAAGTAAAACCATATACAAAAAAAGGAAAGCTTGCTACTTATATCCCCGAACTAGGAAATGCGAATCCAGATGATTTAGGGATTGCCATTTTCCATAAAGAAACAGAATACATCCATGCTGGCAACTCACAAACACTATTTACTCTTCAAAGTATTTCAAAAGTAATTACACTTGCACTTGCCCTTTTAGATCGTGGTGAAGAATATGTATTTTCTAAAGTTGGAATGGAACCAACTGGTGATCCATTTAACTCTATTATTAAGTTAGAAACGACAAGTCCTTCTAAACCACTTAATCCAATGATTAATGCAGGGGCACTAGCTATTACAAGCATGTTAGCAGGAAAAGATAATGAAGAAAAAATGGAGCGCATCCTTCATTTCGTACGTGAAATAACAGATAATCCTACTATTAATTATTCTTCTAAAGTTGCCAATTCAGAATTAGAGACAGCTTACTTAAACCGTTCACTTTGCTACTATATGAAACAAAACGGCATTATCGATTGTGACATCGAAGAACTTATGGATTTATACACTCGTCAATGTGCAGTTGAAGTAAACTGTATCGATTTAGCACGTATCGGCTTAATTTTTGCGATGGATGGCTATGATCCATATAAGAAAAAACAAATTATCCCTAAACACATTACAAAAATCTGTAAAACATTTATGGTCACATGCGGCATGTATAACGAGTCTGGCGAATTTGCAATTCGCGTTGGTATCCCAGCAAAAAGTGGTGTAGCTGGTGGTATTTTCGGCTGCGTAAAAGGAGAAATGGGAATCGGTATTTTCGGACCAGCTTTAGATGCAAACGGAAATAGTATCGCTGGTTTTAAAATTCTTGAACTTCTTTCTGCTCAAGAAGGTTGGAGCATTTTTTAATTGAGAGTTATCCTGCTATACTAGCAGGATTTTTTTATTCCACAAAAACCTTAACTTTATCAGCTACCAATCCCCTACAAAAACAGTACTGAAAGTTTCTCTATATCATGCATATTTGCTCCCCCACCCTGAATAGTATAGTACAACCTAGCGCTATATGTGGAGGTGTGAAGGATGAAACTAATATTTCAGATGGAAAAACAGCCTGTTCTTGAAAAAACAATTCTTCTCTTTATATTGAGTATTGTAGAAAGCTTGAAGTTAAAAGTGGTTTCACTCGATGAAGCTCACCGATACATATTCAATTTAGAAGTACTTGAGCTATTAATGGACCGGAACATCGATGATCAAGTACTTGAACTTATTCATTTCGGAATGGGACTTGAAGACATTCATCATGTACTTCCTGAAGAACTTGAACATACGATTGAAGAATTAAAGTGGCTTTGCATTCAAGTGTTAAGTGAATACAGCATGCACGAAGAATCTGAACAACTAATTGAAGATATACGCTAAAAAGCACCTATGTAGGTGCTTTTAATGTTTTTTCAAACTATTTTTATACGTCTCAATATTTACTGGTAGCTCTTCCTCTTCTAAAGTATGTTCATTTACATCTTTATGAATGAACGCACCTTTAGGCGGTTGATGGTCATGCCCTTTTTTCTTATGATCAAATGCTTTTCCGCGTCCCATACGGATCCCCCTTTCTTTAAAAGAAATCCGTATTAGTATGGGGAAAAGTACGTCGACATATGCAATCCTTTGCCGTATTTCCAAGGAAATACTCGAACATTGTTTTCTGTTCTCCTTACAACAACTGATCAATCCCAATAAGAATTAATAAAACTCCCGCAATAACAGTAGCCCATTTCCCTAAGTATGCTGCTAAAAATCGTTTTCCTACATACGCAAACCCACTAATACAAATAAAACTAAACACCCCAGAAATAGTTGCTGTAAGCCACAAATTCAAGTTTGTTACCCCAGCGTCAAATCCACCTGCAATATTATTAATAGATAATGCAATCCCTAATACAATTGCTTCTGAAAAACTAATTGTTTTAGAACCATCAAAATCTGCTTTTTCTGGATCACGTAAAATTCCCATAAGTACACTACCATCGTTAGAGCTTACGGTATTTCTTTGCCCCAAGAAAGGCTGGCACAAAATAAAAACCCCGATTACCCCTAAAACGATTGCTCCAATCAAGTTTGCAGTAAACTCTGATATAAATAACGCAATCCAGTTTCCAAAAAAGCCAGCTAATAAAGTAAATAAAAAACCAAAAAATGCGATGATAAAATTGTTAAGCCATGAAATTCGAATTTTACGAATGCCATATGCAATCCCGACACCTGCATTATCTAAATTAGAAGCAATCCCGATTAAAAAAATTGAAAATAGACCTGCCGTACTCATAAACAGCCACCCCTTTTTCACACTTTTCCATGCATCTTATGAAAATGTTGAGCAACTGTGCCTGTCTGTTTCATATACATGTAATAAATGCTCAACATTTTTTCAACAATAAAAAGGAGTGCCTTCACTATGCCTAAAGAAAATCCAAATGAGCGGCTTAGTAGATTAATAAAAAAACTTTTAAAAGAACGTGCCTTATCTATGCGCCAACTCGGAATGCTGACGAATATTGATCCCGCAACAATTTCAAGAATTATGAATGGTAAACAACCGCCAAAGCAAAAGCATCTACAAAAATTTGCAGAATGTCTGCAAGTTCCACCTCAATTGTTTTTTGATGAAATGTATCCTGATTCTCCTCACATTAATAAGGAAAAGACGGATATGTACACATCCCTTGATACAATTCAACAAACGCTGCAATCCTCTAACTTATTCGATTTCGACTACACAACAACTCGCGTAAAACAAGAACTTGAAAGCTATGAACGATATGCTCAAACAGCAGAAGGTGAAAAACGTATCCATGAAAGTTTCGCGAGCAAATTAGAACAAATTGATAGTGCTGGTCCTTTCATTGAACAATTAACGGATATGTATCAACAATTTTGCAATGAAACTAATCCAAGAGAAGAGCGTGCAGTTCTTGGAGGTGCATTACTGTATTTCATTTTATCGACAGATATTATTCCCGATTACCTCTTTCCAATTGGCTATTTAGATGATGCAATTGCTGTTGAATTAGCAAAAGAGAAATTAATCGAACTCAAACGAAAGACATAGAAAAATAAAGAACTATTTCAGTTGTTTCTATTCAGCTCTGAAATAGTTCACTAAAAAATCGTACAAGTATACATACCTGTACGATTTCAACATACTAATCTATTTTTTCGTATGACACCATTCATATATAAATGCTGTTATTACTTTTGTAAATTCAATTAACTGTTCTACTTCAACTTTCTCATTTATTGAATGAGCTTCTTCTAATGTACCTGGTCCGTAAATAACAGCCGGAATATGAAATTCACTAAACCAACCACCGTCCGTTACCGTTGCAGACATATCTAAAATTGCATTTTTAGATAAAATTGTTTCGTGTACTGAGCTAAGCGTTTTTACAGCTGCATGTTCACTATCTATTTCTAAAGAAGGAAAAATTTCGCCACGATCCACAATCATTGATTCTCCGCCCCACTTAAATTGTGGTGGATTTTCACTTAACCACGGATCGGCAGCCGCTACTTTCCCAATATACTCTTCAATTTCTTTTATTATTTGTTCATGTGTTTCATTCGGATAAAAGTGCACCGTGATCCATAATCGGCACTCATCGGCAATAAACGCTGCATGTCGTCCGCCCTCAATAACAGCTGGATTAATTGTTGTTGTTCCAGACGGATAGCCTTCATATGTTTTCATAACCGCCCAATGACGCTCTAATTCTTGTAAACTTTGTACAATTTTCATCATTTTTTCAATCGCACTCGCTCCGAATAAACGTCCTCCAGCATGAATCATTTGTCTGCGTGTTGCATCATGAAACGTTTGGGGGCTTTTCACAGTAATCCATCCAGTAATTACGCCGCCCTGTCCTTGCATATGTAAATCACTCGTATCCACTACGACTGCAAAATCAGCATCATACCCCCTTTTGCAACATTGAAGCGTACCTGCCTCCCCAACTTCTTCCCCGATTACGGATTGAAAGATTAAATCTCCAGGCAATTCAATGCCTGCTTCTTGTAAAAGCTGAATAGCAAATAATGCCCCAGCTAGTCCCCCTTTCATATCTGCCGCACCACGTCCAACTAACCAACCATCTCTTATAAATGGCTCAAACGGATTCGTTTCCCACGCCTCATCTGCTGATATTTCCGCTACATCCATATGCCCATTAATAATAAGACTTTTATGTGTGTCACTTTCTATCCCTTTTTTCACCCCAACAACGTTCGGATCATTCGGATATACATCCCATTTATCAACACTAAAATTTCGTTTTCTTAGAAACTGTGCAACAAATTCTTGCGCCACATTTGTATTTCTCGCCGGCGGTGCTGGTGTTTCAAAGCGAATTAATGTTTTTGTAAGCTCTAGTAACTCATCTTTTCGTAGATCAATCTGTTCTAATAGCTGTGAAACTTCTTCATTCATCGCTAATTCCCCTTTGCATACGTAGTATGTTCCCAGCTTTATTTTCACAAAAAAAGAGACTGTTTACAATTTTACAGTCTCCAAATTAATCACTATTATAAACTCTCTATTTCTGTTGTCTTTGTCTTTTCAATATGCTCTAAGTTACTCCCCTTATTTCTTGTCGCACGGTAAAACAGTAAACAAACAATCATAAAGGGAATACCACAATACAATGCCATTCTTTGTTCTGGAATAAAGGCCATACCTACAATTACTGTTATATTTAATACTAACGCAAGCAGTGGTACGAATGGATACAGCGGTGTTTTAAATTTCAAGTCCTTCACATCCCCGCCCTGCTTCACATATGACCTTCTAGCTAATAAGTTAGATAGAGCAATAGATGCCCAAACTAATATCGCTCCGAACCCGGCAATAGAAAGTAGCCATAAATAAACTGTATCTTCCGCATAAATACCTGATAGTAATGAAAGACAACCTACAATCGTACTTACAATCAACGCATAAATAGGAACACCATTTTTAGATAACTTACCAAAAATTGGACTAATCATTCCTTGATTAGACATAGACCATAGCATACGAGAAGTTGCATATAATCCTGAATTCGCAACGGATAATACTGCTGTAATGATAACGAAATTGATAATATCGGCTGCATAAGGAATACCAATTTTATCAAATACAACTACGAATGGACTTTCTATCACTCCTGCTTGTTGCCATGGGAATAATCCTGCAAGAATGAAAATAGATAATACAAAGAACACAAGTATACGCCAAACCGTATTATTAATTGCCTTCGGGATTGTTTTTTCTGGATTTTCACTCTCTCCAGCTGCAATACCAACTAGCTCTGTTCCTTGGAAGGAAAAATTAACAGCAATCATCGTAATTAAAATAGCGGATAATCCATTTGGAAACAACCCACCATAATCAGTAAAGCTAGAAAACATTGGTGCTGGTTCATTTCCTTTCATATCTAGAAAACCAAACATTGCTGCCCCGCCCAAAATAATAAATGCAATGATTGTAATGACTTTAATACTTGCAAACCAAAATTCAACTTCTGCAAAACTTCTTGAAGATAACGCGTTAATAGCAAAAAGTAGTACCGCAAACACTACGCACCAAATCCAAGACGGTACATCAGGAAACCATCGTTTCATTAAAATACTAACTGCAATTAGTTCAATACCTATTGTAGCCGACCAGTTTAGCCACGACATCCATCCGACTACATAACCCGCTGCAGGGGAAATATGCTTCGTAGCATACGTTTGATAAGATCCTGCGTCAGGCATCGCAACAGCTAATTCTCCGAGACAGAGCATCGTTAAATACATAACAAATCCTCCAACAAGATAAGCTACAATCGCTCCTCCAGGCCCAGCTTCATGAATTGTATACCCCGATCCTAAAAAAAGTCCAGTACCAATAACTCCTCCAAGTGCAATCATAAATATGTGTCTGCTTTTCAATTCCCTTTTTAATCCTTGGTTTTGATCCATCATACAAATCCCCCCTTTTCCCTTTGGAAACCCATTTCATGTAAGCGTTTTTAAAATTATTTATACGAAAAATAATTATTGAAAAGAGCAAAATACATAGTATTAATCACTACCTGTTATTAAAAGATCATCCCTCACTGTTATTAATAGCTTTTGATCAGCGATGGCTTGTCCTTCAACTACTTCTAATGATTCGATATACCCACTGATTCCTACCTTAATTTCTACTTTCTGCTTTTCTATTGTTTCAATTAACGCTAATTTCTCCCATTCGTATACGTAGGAACTTTCCGTAACAAATAACTTCTCTACCTTCCCGTAACAAGGGCTATACACGCCTTCTATAACCGTCTTCACTTTATAAACTCCTCCTTCTTATTAATTGGTACTGAAACGTTGCATATCCCTCCTTTAGAGATTTCAACTATTATTTATGCAAAATGCGTACCAATCTTCAATTCCTACTTAAAATGAAGGTTCCTAACAAAAAAATCTTCATAACCGCAAAATTTTTCTATCATGTAAGAAGTTTTAAAAGAAAAATAGCAAAAAAATTTTGCGGTTTTATAAGAATTTTAATAAAATTATAAAAAGTTAGTCTTCATAGGGTGAAATGAGGAGAAGATAATCTATGCGTACAGAAGAAATTAATTTAAAACAGATCATTGAAATGAATATGCTATATGAAACTTTACTCAATGAGCTCGATATCGGGATTCATATTATTAATGAGGAAAGTAAAACGATTATCTACAACCGCAAAATGATGGAAATTGAATCAATGGAACGCTCAGCTGTATTATATAAAAGTCCTTTAGAAGTATTTGCATTTGAAGAAAATAAAAATAGTACTCTTATAGAGGCATTAAAATTAGGAAAAACAAACAAAAATATAAAACAAACGTATTTTAATAATAAAGGGCAAGAAATTACAACGATTAATAATACTTTCCCTATAATAGAAAACGGAAAAATTAAAGGCGCTATTGAAATTTCAACAGAGATTAATCATTCCAAACAAACAATGAAAACAAGCCTTTCTCGAAAACAAAATAATAAGTTTACCTTTGATCACATAATCGGTGATTCTAGTGCGATTCAATCCGTCATTACAGAAGCTAAAAGAGTTATTCGTACATCCTCCTCCATACTTCTCGTAGGGGAAACGGGGACCGGTAAAGAACTATTTGCACAAAGTATCCATAACGAAAGTCAGCGTTCAACAAAACCATTTATTTCACAAAACTGTGCCGCTATACCTGATACACTCATGGAAAGCTTATTATTTGGTACGAACCGAGGTGCATTTACAGGAGCTATCGATAAAGCTGGTTTATTTGAAGAAGCGAACGGAGGAACTTTGTTATTAGATGAGATCAACTCATTAAGTCCAGCACTTCAAGCGAAGTTACTGCGAGCTATACAAGAAAAAACAATACGAAGAATCGGAGGCACACAAGAAAAAGAAATTGACGTTCGCATTATAGCAACTATTAATGAAGACCCTCTTGAAGCTATTACACACAATCGATTACGAGAAGACTTATATTATCGATTAAGCGTCGTTACTTTATGTCTTCCGCCTTTACGTGAACGAAAAGAAGATATTCCGGCTCTTGTTCAGCACTTTATCGAAAAATACAACATTCAATTTGGACTTAGTGTAACAGATGTAGATGTGCATGTAAGAGAATTTTTGTATGCATATGATTGGCCTGGAAACGTAAGAGAATTGGAACATATCATTGAAGGTTCAATGAATTTAGTTGAAGATGAAACCATCATTACAGCGTTTCACCTTCCCACTCGCTTTCGCGAACGAATAAAAAAAGAATTCAATACGGAACCTTTCTTAACTAATAACAATACTGATACGCCTAAAACGTTAAAGCACACAATAGAAGAAATGGAAAAAAACTACATCAATCAAATTCTAAAAGAGTATCACGGGAATATCTCACAAGCTGCAAAATTTTTAGGATTAAGTAGACAAAACTTACAATATCGAATTAAAAAACTGCATTTACACATATGAAATGAAAATTGAATGAGTCGATTACTAACTCTCACCTATTCAACTTTTATTGCTTATTCATATAGCAGAAATCTGCTTTAAAGTACAAATAAACATTTGGTAAAATATGCTATACTAAACATATAACATACTAGAAAGGAACGATATATATGAGTAATGATAACAAATTAAAGTTATTACAATACTTAGCCTTCTTCCCTACCATTGTATGTATGATGTTACTAGTTGATATAAATGCCTATCCTTATGCAAAACTATTAGCAACAATTAGCGGCTCCTTTGCAGCTATTATGCTTGCTGCTTTTTGGAATTTGAAGATACGTATGAAAAAAGAAAAATCTTCTTAACGCCAAAGCATAAAAAAAATCGAGCCTACACAGCTCGATTTTTTTTATGACTATTAAAACTCAACATTCTCCAAATACAAACCACTCGCCTCAGCAAGACAATTAATTTGATTGCGTTGTTTCGCCTCTAAAATGTGTGGAATTGCTTCTGCATCTAATTGTCCTAATCCAACTTCAATTAATGCTCCAACAATTTTTCGGACCATGTTATGAAGGAATCCGTTACCACTTACTCTAATTTGTACAAATCCTGCTTCTTCCATCACTTCAAGTGTATATACTTCTCGCACCATAGACTTTTTCTTTGATTTTGCATTTGAAAAGGCAGTAAAGTCATGTGAACCAACTAAATGTTTCGCAGCTTCTTTCATGCTTTTCACATTTAATTTTTTATTCACATGCATGCTATATTTACGAATAAATGGATTTGTGTGCTCTTCATTCCAAATTTTATAAAGATATGTTTTTGCTTTAGAATTGTAACGAGCATGGAAGCGATCATGTACTTCTTCCACATTTGTAATGCTAATATCATTTGGTAAATATTGATTTAAATATTTTTTTACTTTATGTTCCACTAACTTCTCATCACTTTGAAAGTTAGCAACTTGATTCAATGCATGTACACCAGCGTCTGTTCTACTACAACCGATAATTTCAATTTCTTTTCCGACCATTTCAGAGATGACACTTTCAATTTTCCCTTGAATCGTATTATCGTTATTACCGAGACGTTGCCATCCTTTAAAACGTGCACCGTCGTACTGAATCGTTAATTTATAATTGTACATTTCATTCTCCTTCATAGAAAATATTCCCTCCAACCGTGAGGGAATATGAATATACTTTACTTTCTAACAAGCTTCACTACATTTTCTACATGAGCTGTATGCGGGAACATATCAACTGGTTGTACATATTCCACTTCATAGCTCTTCATTAATGCTTGTACATCACGAGCTAATGAAGAAGGATTACAAGACACATAAACAACTTGTTTCGGCTTCACTTTTAAAATTGTTTCCAGTAATTTATCATCGCAACCTGTACGTGGTGGATCGACAACAATTACATCTGGACGCCATCCTTCTTTTACCCATTTCGGTAACCATTGTTCAGCTTTACCTGCTTCATATTTCGTATTTGTAAATCCGTGACGCTTCGCATTTTTTCTTGCATCTGCAATCGCTTCTGGAATTACATCCATACCACGTACTTCCGCTGCATCATTTGCAAGCCAAAGACCGATTGTACCAACGCCACAATACGCATCTACAATTTTCTCATTGCCTGTTAAAGCAGCGGCTTTTTTCGCTTCATTGTATAAAACAACCGTTTGTTCTGGATTCAATTGGAAGAATGCACGTGCTGATAATTCAAATGATAAATCACCAAGTGTTTCTTGAATTACTTCTTTTCCAGCTAATTTAAATGTTTTATCACCGAAAATAACAGATGTTTTACGCCAGTTTACATTTTGCATAATTGATTTAACAGCTGGCATCTGTTTTTGTACTTCTGCGATAAATTGCTCTTTATTTGGCAATTCTTCTTTTGTTGTAATAAGTGTAACTTGTACTTCCCCTGTTTGCACTGCAGTACGTGTCACAATTGTACGTACTAAACCTTTTTGCTTTTTCTCATTATAAATAGAAATATTTAACTTTTCTAATATACGTCTTACAACTTTTGTCGCTTCATTCGTTGCTTTATGTTGAATCATACAATGAGCAATATCAATTAACTGATGTGAGTTTTGTTTATACAGCCCTGTAATAACCTTTTCGTCTTTACGTCCCACTTGTAATTGACTCTTATTACGATAATGCCATGGATTTTGCATGCCAAGCGTCGGACGAATTTTCTCTTCCAAACCGTTGTTCATATACTTCTGGAATGCTTGTACAACGATATCACGCTTTTGATTTAGTTGTTCTTTATAGTCTAAATGTTGCAATTGGCAACCGCCGCACTCTTCATATACCGGACATGGCGCTTTCACACGATGTGGTGAAGCTTTACGAACCTTTTTCACTTTCGCTTCAGCGAAACCACGCTGAATTTTCGTTGTTTCAGCAACAACTTCTTCTCCTGGTAATGCCCCTGGAATGAAAACAACTTGTCTCTTAAAATAACCAACGCCTTCTCCGTTAATCCCAAGACGTTTAATTGTCACAGGAAACGTTTGACCAACTTCCAACTTACTCTCATGTTGCTTTTGTATCATTATTACACCTCTACTCTATACTTTTCCATAAATATAACGCTGCATAACTGCAGTATGGTTCACACTCTTGTTTCACTTTTTCTAAAAATGCATCATCAGGTTTATGATCTAATTGAAATACACCTTGTACTGCACGCTGAATCCCAATGTCCGCTTTCGGAAACATATTTTTCCGTCCAAGCCCAAACATTAAAAAATTTTGCACTGTCCATGTACCAATCCCCCTAATTGGTAACAGTTGTGCTGAAACCTCTTCTTCCGCCCTGGTTTCTATACTCGCTAAATTTAATGTACCGCTGACGATACTTCTACCTAATCCTACTATATATTCAGCTTTTCGCTGACTAAACTTCAGCTCTCTCAATTCCTCTATTGAAATGCTTGCTACTCTTTCTGGAGTTGGGAAAAAGAATACGCCGTTCTTTTCTGTTCCATATCGTTTCACAAACTGTTCTGTTAACACAGTAGCAAATTTCAAATTTATTTGTTGATGAATGATACAGCGAAGAAGACAAGCAAAATAATCAAATTCTAAAATAATTGGAGTATAAGCATATGTTTCAAATAGTGGACGTAATGATGTGTTTAAAAAATGATTTTGTATATCTTGAAACGGTTCATTCCAATGAAAAATGGCCCTCATTCGTTTCATGACTTTCTCTGGATCTCCTGTCTGACTAGAAATCCAAAACTGTGGATTTTGAACAGTACCAATCCCTTGCAGGCGAACAACAATCTGTTCCTCGTCTATACAAATCGGGACATAAATAACTTTCTCATCTAATTGAATGACGTTAAGAGGATCAAAAGATAAACGTTTTAATACTTCTTCAAAATGATACGGATACTCTAACGTAACATGTTCGCTCCACATACGTTTCCCCATCCTTTTTACACATCATTATAGCATGAGAAAACCGCAAGCATACATGCTTACGGTTGATTGCTTTTTACTAAGTCATCTAGACTTTTAAAATGATACCCTTTCTCGCGCAAATCATCAATGATTTTCGCAAGTGCTTCTGCATTATCTTTTGATATTGCATGAAGTAATAAAATAGATCCTGGATGAATCATCGTCATAACATTATTATGGGCATATTGCCATCCTCTTTGCTCATCCACTTTCCAATCCAAAAATGCAAGTGACCAAAATACATTATAGTAGCCCATTTCTTTCGTAAGAGCCAACGTTCTTTCACTAAATACGCCGCGCGGAGGACGTACATATTTCACTTCTTTTTGCCCGGTTACTTTCTTAATTTCTTCCGTTACACTCGTTAATTCTTGACGAAGTTTCTCATCATTTACCGCTGTAAAATCAGGATGGCTCCACGAATGGTTTCCAATAATGTGTCCTTCATCTTTCATTCTTAACAATAAATCTTTTTGTGTTTTAATGTAATGCCCCGTTACAAAGAAAGTTGCTGGTACTTTTTTCTCTTTTAATACGTCTAAGATTTTTCCTGTGTATCCATTCTCATAACCATTATCAAATGTTAAATAAATATCTTTTTTCTTCGTATCCCCTAAATAAAAACCGCCATTTTTTTGTAGCAAATCTGTATATAACTTTCCTGCATCTGGTACTGTTTCATTTTTAGGACGCGGGATTCCCCAGTTATGTGGAGTATTTGTATAAGCTAGTGCCGAAACTGGAACAAGTGCCATCATAATTGAAAAAATGAGACCGATATATAACCATTTATGTTTCATAAATAGTCTCCTTTCCATATATAATCGTACTTGTAGTTTCTGTTGCTACGCATTCTTTCATGCTGAACATGTTTTTCTATATATACCAAAAAAATGCATCTCGAATGATTCGAGATGCATTTTTGTTTACTTAAATACTGGCTCTTTAAAGCTAGCTAATTTTTCAAGTGATGTTTTATCAACATCTGCATGTAAGCTATTACCGTGAGAATCCATTGTTACAACTGCTTTAAATCCATCGATACGTAAATGCCACATTGCCTCTGGAATACCAAATTGTAAGAAATCAACATCTTTCACTTCTTTAATACATTCAGCATAATATTGCGCTGCACCACCGATTGCGTTTAAATATACACCACCGTGTTCTTCTAAAGCTGCTAATGTTTTCGCACCCATACCGCCTTTTCCAATGACAGCTCTAATACCGAATTTCTTCATAATATCACCTTGGTACGGTTCTTCACGAATACTTGTCGTTGGACCTGCCGCTTTAATTTGCCAATTGTCATTTTCATCTTTCACAACAACTGGACCACAGTGGTAAATAATTTGTCCATTTAAATCTACTGGACAATCGTTATCCATTAAATGCTTATGAATTGCGTCACGACCTGTATACATCATGCCATTAATTGTTACAACATCACCAACGCGAAGTTCACGAATTTGCTCTTCTGTAATTGGCGCTTGTAATACAATTTCACGTTGCTCTGTTTTTTCTTGTACTTCTTGCTCCAGTGTATCTTCACCTTCTTGATATAACCAATCCATAATTTCACCTGTTTCAGGATGGATTGTTACACCAAGGCGACGGTATGCCCAGCAATTATACGCCACAGATACGTAGAAACTAGCTGGCAGACGGTTATACACGCCAATTTTACAGCCAAGTAAAGTTGTTTCTCCACCAAATCCCATCGTACCAATGCCAAGCTTATTCGCATTTTCTAATACGTACTCTTCAAGTTGTTGTAACTCTGGGATTGGATTGACATCATCTAATGTACGGAATAATTGATTTTTTGCTAATTCGTAACCGGATGTGCGGTCTCCCCCGATACCAACACCAATTACACCTGCACTACATCCTTGACCTTGTGCTTGATATACCGCATGAAGAAGGCATTTACGAATCCCTTCTAAATCACGGCCAGCTCGTCCAAGTCCTTCTAGTTCACATGGTAAGCTATACTGAATATTTTTATTCTCACAGCCACCACCCTTTAGGATTAAACGTGCATCAATATAATCTTTTTCCCATTGTTCAAACTTAATAACCGGTGTACCTGGTCCTAAATTATTTCCACTATTGTCTCCAAAAAGAGAATCAACAGAATTTGGACGAAGTTTACCATCTTTTGTCGCCCGCTCAAGCGCATCATAGATAGCTTCCTTCAACTTTAATTGATTCACACCAACTGGTGTATAAATTTTAAACGTTGGCATCCCTGTATCTTGGCAAATTGGCGAGATGTTATCATCAGCCATTTTAATATTATTTGTAATTGTGCCAAGTGCCATCGCAGAACGAGTCCCTGCATTTTCTCGCTCTTTCGCTTGTTGAATCGCACGACGAACATCTTTCGGTAAGTTCGTTGACGTTTCAACAATTAGTTGATACATGCTTTCTTGAAGCTTTTCCATTGTTACTTCCCCCTCAATTGTGAACGCTACCAAAACGTTATGAGCTGAAATTTCCATCGTAATGCTCTTTAGCTTTTTATTTATTTCACGCTATTCAAGCATACATGGAATTTTTCACAACTTGATTATACCTCTTTTTCTATCGTCCTTCTATTATCCTCACAGAAAAAGGCTACCAAATTGGAATTGGCAGCCTTTTTAATATATTATTCGTCTTTTTTAAATTGCTCACATTTTAATTCTAATTCATCTAGCATTGCAAGAAGACGATCCACATCTTCTAATTCTACTTCTTCAGGTTCAATTGTATCAATTACTTCAATGAACATATTTAAACGTTCTTTTAAATATACTAATTGTGTGTCTTTATCTTGAATTGCTTTTCCCATGAAGGCACTCTCCTTTTAATTCGAGTTGCTTTTATTATACCGCAAAAATGATTGCTATGGGTATGTAAATTCATCAATATTGTCACAGTCATTCATTTAAATGTAAGCCCTCTCTCTTTTTTCACAAAAAAGTTTCACTTTATAAAAAGCGCATATTCTTCTATTATAGAGGATGGACAAATTGTTATTTCAATAGTCAAAGGAGTATTTCATATGACGATATCACAAAAAATGAAGCCGATTACTCCTTCTTACGATCCATGGGAAGCGTATATGGACCTTGAAGAGTACGGCAAACTACTATTAACAAATGTTGAGTTTACAACAACGACGTTATGCAATATGCGCTGTGAGCATTGCGCTGTTGGTTACACGTTACAGCCGAAAGACCCGAATCCGCTTCCGATGGATCTTTTATTAAAACGATTAGATGAGATTCCTCATTTACGTTCTTTAAGTATTACTGGCGGAGAACCTATGCTTTCAAAAAAATCCGTCGACAACTATGTAACACCACTCTTGAAATACGCCCATGAACGAGGCGTTCGCACTCAAATCAACTCAAACTTAACTATAGATTTAGCACGTTACGAACAAATTATTCCCTATTTAGACGTATTGCATATATCTCATAACTGGGGAACAATTGACGACTTCGTTGAAGGCGGATTTGCAATGATGGAGCGTAAACCTACGTATGAACAACGTGCAAAATTATTTGAACGCATGATTACAAATAGTAAAGCTCTATCAGATGCAGGTGTACTCGTATCAGCCGAAACGATGCTGAATAAACGAACTCTACCACACATTGAACATATTCATCGTCAAATCGTTGACGAAATGGGATGTAAACGTCATGAGGTTCACCCAATGTATCCAAGTGACTTCGCGAGTAATCTAGAGATTTTAACGAAAGCTGAAATTCGTGATGCAATTGAGCATTTACTAGAAATTCGCGATGAAAATGTATGGATGTTATTTGGAACTTTACCTTTCTATGCTTGTAGCGATGATGAGCGAGACATTGCCACTTTTAAAAAATTACAAGAGAGTAAAAATGTCACTGTTCGTAACGATCCAGATGGCCGCTCTCGTTTAAATGTAAATATTTTTGATGGAAATATTATTGTAACGGACTTTGGTGATGTTCCACTTCTAGGTAACATACAAACAAATACGTTACAAGAAGCCTATGAAAAATGGAGCGCTTCAAAAACAGCAAAATCATTAAGCTGTCACTGTCCTGCAGTAAAATGTCTTGGACCGAATGTTCTTGTAAAAAACAGCTACTATCCAACCGAAGATTTCTTATCAAAAACAGCAAATATTACATTATAAAAAAACGTCAGCTTATAAGCTGACGTTTTTTATATTATTGCGAATGAGAAGAAGAAATGAATTTAAAATACAAATGATCATGAATTGGGATAGCAGCTCCGATTCCTTGAGAAGTAATATTTTTTACAACAAGCCTTTTTTGATTTCCTTTTAATACGAGGTATACTTCTCCAAATGTTACTTTTCCTTTTTCATTTACTGCTGGTGTATAAGCATATAAATATCCAAGTTGACTTGGACTGATATTATACACACGCTCATGCCCTGTACCATAACCAATAGTCGTTTTAAATGAAAGCGGCAATTGTACTTTCTCAAGTGCTTTGAGAAGCATCATTTTCTTCACATCTGCAGCATCTTTCATATCTGCTGTTAAATCGCCTTCAACCGTCTTTTGTGTTTCTTGCTTATAGCGTAGTGGATATAGGCGATCTCCTCCGCGATTATCGTACACATTGCGATTTACTTGTTTATATTCCCAATTAACCGATGTATCAATCGATTCATAATGTAAAGCCCATTGCCCTAAATAAATCTTTGCTCGGTACCCTACCGCAAGCGGCGCATTCGAAATTGTTGTTTCATTAAACATTCGAATTAAGTCCGGATTTTCAATTTTAATATTTGCTGTTTTTAATAATTCTTGAGCAAACTTACTCGGCTGTAAACGCGGTAAATCTTGCGCATCATTTGGAAACGTATTGTCTTTAGAAATATTTAAAACAGATGAAGGCATTTTTGTTTCTACCGTTGTCTTTGCAAAGCCACTGTTAGGAAATAATAAAATAAACGAGACCATAGTTGAAAGACATATGCTGTATACTCGTTTCACCTGTCTGGCTCCTTCCTACGTAAAGGTATATATACTACTTCGTTTATTGTTTTCTCTGAGCACAATTGTTATGCCTATTTTTCATAATAAATAAAAACCAATTCCCATAATGACATACGCTGCTAATAAAGTACCGCCTTCAAACCAGTTTGTATCTCCATCATTTGAAATCGCAATCGTTAAGAAAACAGCTGTAATCATAGAAACAAGTTCTGGTATTGTAAATACTAAAGGCATCCTTTGTGCAAAAAACATAGAAAGCAGTACTAATACAGGAGCAACAAACATGGCAATTTGTAATGTAGAACCTATCGCAATCTCAACTGCAATATTTACTTTATTTTTATACGCCATAATAATTGCAGATGCATGTTCTGCTGCATTTCCAACAATCGCAACGATAATAACACCTATAAACAATTCTGACCAACCAAATGATTTTGCAACTGTCTCAAATGTATGCACGAGCGCCTCTGACACATAAGCTACCGCAATTGTCGCTATTGCTAAAATGAGTAGTGCTTTCCCTTTCGACCACTCTGGTTCTTCCTCATGAGCGACTTCATCACTTTTATGCTGATATACACCGCGGTGTGTAACTAACTTAAATAGCAATGCAGCAAGGTACATAATAATCATAATAATTGAAACACCAATACTTAATTGATACGTCTTTCCAGCGTCCATCTTCATTGAAAAAATCTCTGGGATAACAAAAGCTACTACTACAGCAAAGATTAATAAAGCCGAATTATGCCTTGCATCATATACATTAAAACTTTGTCTTTTATATTTAAGCCCCCCTACAAAAAAGGAAAGCCCTCCTACTAATAATAAATTTCCAAGTACAGAACCCGTTAAAGAAGCTAACACAACTTCAATTAATCCTGCCTGAAGTGCAAAAATCGAAATGATCAGCTCAACAGCATTACCGAAAGTAGCATTCAATAATCCGCCTATTCTAGGACCAGATACAATTGCCAAACTTTCTGTCGCTCTCCCCATAAAACCCGCTAATGCGATAATCGTAATGCAGTACACAGCGAACATAATTGTTTGAGGCCAATGAAACGTTTTTCCAAGTACAGAAAGTGGTACGCCGATCAGCGCTACTATAAGAAAAATTTTATTAAACATGCTTTTCATCCTTCCATCGTATGTATTTCTCCTCGATATTATTATTATTCTTCTCCTAACTTGTCCGATTTCATCACAATTACGTTTAAAAAATTGAATTGAAGAAAACAGTATGAAAGATGTTTAAATCATCTTGTTTAAATAGAGGAAATGTAAATTAAGAAAAGAGGTAAAAAATATGCACTTAAAAGAAAAAATCGCAACAATTATTCAAGGACAAAGAACTGGTGTGTTATCCACTGTACGCAATGATAAGCCGCACAGTGCCTTTATGATGTTTTTCCACGAAGATTTTGTACTGTATGTTGCAACAGATCGAAAATCAAAAAAGATAACAGATATTGAAAACAATCCAAATGTACATGTACTACTTGGCCGTGAAGGAAAAAAATTAGATGAAGATTATATTGAAATGGAAGGATTAGCTTCCATCGAGGAAGACTCCACATTAAAAAACAAGTTTTGGAATAATAGCTTAAAACGTTGGTTACTCGGTCCTGAAGACCCTAATTATGTACTAATTAAAATCAATCCCGACACAATTTATTACATCGATGGTGCTGGTACGACGGAGCCCGAGTTTTTACGACTATAAAATAAAACAAGCCCCCTTTAGGTGGGCTTGTTTTGTCGAAAAGTTCTTCTGAAAAAAACAATAAAATAGGTGGAACTTTCTAAAGATTCTGTTATATAATAGCAGTAACTTAAATAAACTGTATTAAAACAGATTGAGAGGAGAAATAAAATTGATGAAAAGAGAAGAACGCAAAAATATGATTGAGTTTATCGAAAAGAAAAAAGGGATTGAGCGTGACGAATTATTGTTTATGACAGACGATGAAGTAGAACATATTTATAATGTAACGTACTTTTTATATGAGGAAATTGCAGAGTAGTATAATAATCCCCACCTTATTAAAAATATAAGGTGGGGATTATTTTGTTATTAATACATGAGAATGGTTTTCATGTATAATAATGTAAGATTGGAGGAATTTCACTATGAGTTCATGGCTCTTATTCGCACTATTATCAGCAATTGCTGCTGCACTTGTATCTATTTTCGGAAAGATTGGTTTAGATGGAATCGATGCCAATGTCGCTACGACGGTTCGTTCTATTATTATGGCATTATTTATGGTAGGCGTTATTATTATACAAGGTAAATTTCAAAATATTGGCGACGTACTGCTAAATAAAAAAGCACTGCTCTTTATCACATTAAGCGGGGTTGCAGGCGCTTCGTCATGGCTATTTTATTTTCTTGCCCTCAAAACAGGGAAGGTTTCCCAAGTGGCTCCTGTCGATAAACTAAGCGTCGTATTTTCTATCATTCTCGCTATGATTATACTCGGCGAAAAGTTAAACCTTATGACTGGTATTGGTGTTGCCTTTATTACAGCTGGTGTACTATTTATTGCTTTCAGCTAAAAAACCGCTACTCGCGGTTTTTCTTTTTCTTTATGTAAAGCCATACGGCACATGTAACAACTACTGAAATGGATATAATCCATATTCCATAATGATGTAAACTATACTCAACGAAACGCCACTTCTCTCCTAACTTCCAGCCAAGTCCAATAAAAACACTTATCCAAATAAGTGCACCACCGTAGGCGTACAAACAAAAACGCCAAAGCGTTAAATTCGACATCCCAGCAAAATATGCTGTTAAATGACGTACTCCTGGGATAAAGTAACCAATCATTAAAAGAAATGGTCCATATTTTTCAAATAAAATATGTGTTTTTTCAATGTGATGTTCTTTAATTCTAATTTTTGGTCCATATTTTTTTAAAACAGGGAGTCCAAGTTTTAAACCTAGTATGTAACTTAATGTAATACCTAACATCGCACCAGCCATCCCACTTAAAAACGCAGCAGATCCTGACATAACGCCTTTTGAAACGTTATAACCAACGAAGGTCAATAAAAACTCGTCTGGTATTGGTAATCCAACAATCCCGCCAGCTAAAGCTATAATAATTCCAAAATACCCATAATGCGCGATTAACTCGCCAATATGTTGTTCCATTCGGAAGACACATCCTATGCACGATCGTTATTCCACATTGTGCCCTTTCTATCTTTTAGACAAACATGGTATACATATTCACTATACATTGTTTTTATAATGAACTCTACTTCTATCCATTCCTTTAGCGGGAAGAAAGTAAACAATTAATCAGTAGAGATTTATTCATTCTCACTAATCTTTAGCACACATCAATCATGCGCCCATCCTTCACCCACTTCCCTTGTATTCACCGATTTTTAAAGTGCTAGTCTTACTATCCACAAATAGCAGGATTAAAAAATAAAAATTCATATGCTTGTTTTTTTGTTACAATAAAGGAAAGTTACTTTTCGCAACGGTTTAACTCTCAGGAAAAATGATATACCTAGCAAAAACATAGTTTGGTCGATATAATGCAACTTCTACCTATTAAAAGAACATGCACCCTTTACATACAACATCATTTTTCTAAATTATACAGGGGGAACGAACATGACCATTGAAAATCAATTTATCCAAAAAGTTTACTATAAAACATTTTTAACAGAAGAAACTTCTACTCCAGTATCAGAAGTACTCGGTGAAGCATATATAAATGAATCTACCAATGAATTCTCCAATATTTCTAATATCCGCTTTGCTCAAGGTGAATTTTATTACCAAAATAAAGACTTTGAAGCAGCAATATTTAAATGGGAAAAAGTAAATAACGAACTTGCACTTTGGGCGACCAAAAATATTGCAGATTCTTATTTTGAACTAGGATTCTTGCCAAAAGCAGAAGAAATATATCAATCTATCCAAACGGAAGATACAACTCTTACAATGGAAGTTTCCTTACAACTTCTTTCTCTTTACATCGAACAAGATCGCTTAGGTCTAGCATTTAAGACGATTAGTGAGGCTGTTGCATTCCAACCTGACTATCCAAATATTACTTCAATTGCTCGCTCATTCTATGAAAAACAAGAAGATTGGAATAACGCCATTGAACTTGCCGTTCAAGAAGGAATTCGAACAAAATCATTACACTGGTTCGATACTTTAATCAATTATGTGAATCAAGGATTTACGAAACAAATTAAACCAGAATATTTCTATGAATCTTTAAAAGCTCTATATACAATTGAGCAAGTCCAATTTAAAGAACTTGTTATTGCTCTTTGGAACAGCTATCAAAATGAAACATTACATTTATCTTGGATTCAAACAATAAATCATTTATTCTTACATATTGAAACAGATAACAATGACGATTGGCATGAAATTGTTGAACGCTACCAAGATACATACTTTGAATTAATTACTGGTGAACATTTCATGCATGAAATGCAAGGCCTTGTACCAGATTTATTAACAAATTGGTTTAGTTTAACGAAAGCAAAAGATGCCCTATTTGTCTCTGCTGCAGTGTTAGCGTGGAATGAAGTTTCACCTACAACTTTAGAGTCATTACTCGTAAAAAGTGCGGGGGCCCTACTCTCTAATTCAACAGCTGAAACAAATGTAAATATGGAAACCGTTTCTCATTTATTCGAAACAATTGCTGTATGGGCTGAAAAAAATGATGTAGATTTAAGTCATCAATTTACGTTACTCGTTCATGAACTATGTGATTTGAATGTTACACAATTACTAATAGCGGGAACTAGTGACCATGATAAATCATCATTCGTCAATTCAATATTAGGAGAGAACATCTTAACTGAGACTGTAACAACTCCTATTCTATTTAAAGATGATAGCCAAACTGAAATAACAGAATTCACTGCGTTAGATGTGCACAATATACCGAACTTTGATGAATTCCATCAAATAATGGCTACACCTTCCGAGTCAGAACTTGAGAAAAAATGTATAGAAATTAAGTTACCAAGTAGATTTTTAAGAAAAAATAAGTTTGCATTCCTTGTTACGCCATCTGTTCAAGGGCAAGTGGATACAAATAGCTCATATTTTGAATACTTACAAGCAGCGGATAGCCTTATTTACGTATTAAATTCTGCTTCACCATTACACGGTGAAGAGCTTGATACATTGCTTTATTTAAGTGAGCAAGTACCAAACTTACAAATTCATTTCGTATTACACACAAATAGTGCGAACAATAATGAAAAACTAATGAGTAAGATGAAAGCCCATTTCCCAAATGCACAATTCTTCCCATACTCTCCTTCACAAGAGAGTAGTCAGCAACTTGGAGATGTGACAGAGTCTATTCTTTCTAATCTAGCAGGACGCGACATAGAGCAAGAACGTATAGAAAAACTAATATGGTTTACTCAAAAGACAATCGCATACCTTGTAAATGAACGTGTAGAATTAGAAAATACATTAGTGAAATCAGTACGCTGGAATAAACACATCTCAGTAAAACTAAACGGATTTATTAACAATCTTACTGCACTTGAAAAAGATAAAATTCGTTCTATTACAGAATCTTATCTTTTAACGAAAGAAGAAATCACACGAGACATCCACTCTCAAATCCCAGAATTATTACAGAGCTGTTCTGACCTTGTTCAAGAAGATAGTGATTTCAAATTAGTGCATGAAGAATTAAATACTGCGATGAACGAACGAATTCAAAAACATGTACAGCAAGTGCTTCTTCCTAAATTTACTGGGTTTATTCAAGAGTGGATTGAAACAGCGCATAATGAATTTATTCAAGCTCAATCTTATTTAGATGAAATGAGTGAAACGTTCAATAAATTATATAAAGAAGAACGCATGAAACTTCCTTGCGATTTCAAATTACTAGATGATTGGCATCGAGATGTTGTACGTATGACAAATAGAATTACAGTATCGAACATCAATATTTTATTACGCTTTACACCGACACAATTTTTCTTAAAGAGTGCGGGAAAACTATTTGGTAACATGCAAAAAAATCAATCTATGCTCGCAAACAAATATAAACAATATATTGAAACGGAAGATTATACGGAAATTGCTCAAACAATCTCAAAACAATTCTTCCTTCAATTTGAAGTATTCGAAGGTGCATTAGAACGAGATATCATGATGTTCTTTAAAGATCCACTTAGCATATTGAAACAAAATGTAGAAGCCGCCCAACTTGAAATACAAGAAGACGAGCAAACATTAGCAACGTTAAGAAGCAACCCAGAAACTTACCATGATCCGTTAGCATTCTTTAAACTACAATTATTGCAGCACAAATTCGTTTTAAGCACGAACAAAAACAATGAAAACGTCTATGAATTTAATGAGTCGCCAACGATTTAATATAAAAAACCAAGCAAACTAAAATTTGCTTGGTTTTTTACTTTAATTCATTATTTTCATATGTTCAAATGGATAATAAATTGCCGCTAATTCTCCTAATACATCTGCTTTATCAATAAGTCCTAAACCATTTCTACTATCTCTACTTATTAAGCGATTATCTCCCATAACAAAAATCTTATTTTTAGGAACAGTAATCGGTCCAAAGTCCTCTGTTAAATTCATAAGTTTTTTTTCAGCTTGTTTTCTATTACTATACAAATACGCTTCCTCTATCACTTCATGATTCACATATAATTGATCGTTTCTTACCTCAATGACATCGCCAGGCAAACCAATAACCCTTTTCACATAAAAATTATCTGTCTTTACAACAATAATATCTTCTCTCCCATAACTTTCAAATTGCTTTGCCAACTTATTTACAATCACCTTATCACCATCTTGTAACGTTGGCTTCATGGACGCTCCTTTTACAGTCGTAGGAAAAAATACGAAAATTTTCGCCAAAAACACCAACAAACATGCAATTGCAATTGTTCCAAAGAATTCACGCAAACGTTTTTTCTTTTGCATCATTCCACCATCTCATCATCTTTTTACTTTTATTATAAAGACTTCAACTGTATAATTTCCATAAAATTCTGAATTATATAATTTTAATATTACAAAAATACAAATAATAATATTCAAGAATATATTATTTTTATATACTATATCTTGCATTTATCATTATATTTTTAGTTACTTAGGAGGACTTTTTCTATGAAAGTTATGCTTAAAAATGAAAATACTGGCCAAATTAAGCAAGCAAAAATTGGTTTTAGTTGGACTGTATTTTTCTTTGGTTTCTTCCCTGCTATATTCCGTGGAGATTGGAAATGATTTTTAATTATTTTAGTCGCTAGCATGTTTACAGTCGGATTCTCTAACTTAGTCTTCTGCTTTATTTACAACAAGCTTTATATCAATGATTTATTATCTCAAGGTTATAAAGCAGCAGATGAATACAGCCTTTCTGCTCTACAACAAAAAAATATCGTAGCATAGTAACAAAAAAGATACTCTCCAAATAGTCTATCCACTATTCAAAGAGTATCTTTTTATATTCCCACATATACAATACACATTTGAGCCGCTACATATGTAAACCAAATCCAAAGTGGTTCATACTTTAATTTGCGTCCTCCAATATCTGTCACACCTATAATAAAATCAGAAATCACAAATAGGAAACCACCAAAAGCTGGTATCCACCATATTCCTGTATTCTCATAGTATAAGGCGAATGCAAAGCAAGCCATGCCTCCAACCCACAGTCCGTAAATTAAAGCTCCTATCGTAAACAATTTATCTTGTTTCTCATTTCGAATAAAGAAGAACCACCCTATAATGAGAAAGAGTCCGTATACGAGTAACCCAATCCAAAAACCATTCCACGAAATGCCTGTTTGCAAAAATGCTTTTACATAAAAACAATGCGCAAGCGCAAAAGTAATCATCCCTCCAATTAACCTGTGACCAATTGGAATTAAACCTGCCATAAATAAATCTCCTACAGTTGATAACGTCATACCTAGTGCAACCCACGTACTATACTCTACTGATGGATCTTGTAACCATATCCAAATTGCACTCGCTGTTAAAGAAAAACTAAGAATAAGACGCACCGCTAAAGGTAACGGCATATTATTTCTTGTCTTTTTCGTCTGCCCTATTGCGTACATTGCACCAATTAAAAAAATAATGATTTGTCCAATTAACACCATATACAGTAGATTCATAACATGTTCTCCCCAATAAATGCTTTTTGTATCTTTTTTCGTTGCACCTAGTCTATTATCCTTTTTCTATACAAAAAAAGAAGAACAGTACTGTTCTTCTTTTGTAATCGTCTTCTCTTTGTCTATGCTACTTGTTTTTCTTGCTCTATTTTTTGCTTAGCTGGCGTCCGATTCACGACGATAATTCCCGCCGCTACACATGCTAAACCGAATAGTACAAATGAATGAATTGCTTCTCCTAAAATCATGCTCGATAACAACACACCAAATACAGGTATAAAGAACATATACATTGATACTTTTCCAACTTTGTTGTACTTCATAATTGTATTCCAAATGCAAAATCCTGCTGCGGATAAGAAAGATAAGTAGATAAGCATAAGTATTGCATGTACACTAAATGTAAATGGCATGGCTCCAACTTGCAAAGCCCCTATACATAATAGCCCGATAGAACCAAAAATCATTTGGTATGCTGTCATATAGCCAACATCTAATGTTTTACTACCTTCTTTCGCCAATATATTCCCATATGAGTATAACATTGCTGCACTAAGAAGTAATAAGCTACCGATTCCGAAATGGAATGACAAACTGCCATCACTCGGTACATTTACTAAAACAACACCACAAAAACCGATAGATACTCCAATTACTTTTCTCATATTGAGCGCATCGTCTTTATATAAGAAGTGCGCGAGTAAAATTTGAAAGAATGATGATGTTCCTGAAATGATAGCTCCTTCAATACCAGAGCTATAACTCATCCCAATATAAAAACATATATATTGAAGAAATGTTTGAAATAAACCAATTTGTACTAACTGCTTCCCTGTTCCTTTTTTGAAGCTCATATCTTTTCCTAACGCTTTAAAGAAGAATAAAAGCATAACCCCAGATAAAAAGAAACGATAGCCAGCAAATAATATTTGCTCCCCAACTTCTTGTGGCTGAATTCCAAGTTCAGCATAACTTAATTTAATAAAAGGGAATGCACTTCCCCATAAAAAGGTCGCTACTATTGCAGCAATAAATACGCCAATCGGATGGGTAAAAAATTTCTCTGTCTTCACTTGTTGTCTTCCTTTCCGATCTTTTTATGAACAATATTCATATATACCAAAGGTATTGCGAAAACACAAGTTTTCCGTTTATACTTGAAACAAAACTGTGCCATCTTATAAAAACATATGATATACTATAGAATAATTACAACATAATAACCATTAAAAACAGATTCAACAGAAATGCTGCTATCCATTATGGATGGCAGCTTTCGTCGTTTTATAGGGGTTTCGATTTTGATTATTTTTCTCAATAAGAATTTGGAAGGAGCGAGTAGTAATGAACTCAGAAGTAAAAACATTACAAGTGCAAAAGTCTATTTCTCATCCCTCTTTATGGGATACTTTAAAAAAACATTATGAACTTATATTTGCAATCGCATCTGGTATTTTCATTTTAGCTGGTTGGTTATTTACAAAGAACGATGCAATGAATGTAGGCATTACTTGCTATATCCTTGCTTATATAGTTGGTGGATATGCAAAAGCAAAAGAAGGTATTGAAGATACAATTGAAGAGAAAGAGCTAAATGTCGAAATGCTTATGCTCTTTGCTGCTATAGGTGCCGCACTCATTGGCTATTGGGCAGAAGGCGCGATTTTAATCTTCATCTTCGCACTAAGCGGTGCGATGGAATCTTATACATTAAGTAAAAGTCAAAAAGAAATTTCAGCGCTTCTTGATCTACAACCTGAAGAAGCATTACGTATTTCAAATGGAACCGAAGAACGTGTTCCTGTTGGACGATTACAAATTAACGACATCATTTTAATTAAGCCAGGTGAACGCGTTCCTGCTGACGGTACGATTTATAGCGGTGAAACAAATATCGATGAGGCAACGATTACTGGTGAACCTATTCCAAATGAAAAAAAACATGGGGATGAAGTATTTGCCGGTACTGTAAATTTACGCGGTGCTATCGAAGTTAAAATTACGAAGCCGAGCGATCAAACATTATTCCAAAAGATTATTCGTCTCGTTCAAAGTGCACAAAGTGAAAAATCACCATCACAACTATTCATTGAAAAGTTTGAAGGAACATATGTAAAAGGTGTACTACTCATTGTTGCACTTATGATGTTCGTCCCTCATTTCTTACTAGATTGGAGCTGGAATGAAACATTTTATCGCGCTATGATCTTACTTGTAGTTGCATCTCCTTGTGCACTGGTTGCTGCCATTACACCAGCAACATTATCTGCAATTTCTAACGGGGCAAGAAACGGTATTCTCTTTAAAGGCGGCATACATTTAGAACGCCTCGCTTCTGTAAAAGCAATCGCCTTTGATAAAACAGGAACATTAACAGAAGGAAAACCTACCGTAACAGATGTATATGTTCGAGAAAATATGACAGAAAAAGAAGTACTTTCTATTACAGCAGCAATTGAAAGTCACTCTACACATCCTTTAGCTGAATCTATCGTTAAATATGCACAACATGCACATGACATTACATTACAAAAGCCAGAAAATGTTGAAGATGTAACTGGTTTTGGGCTAAAAGGAATATTTGAAAACAAAACTTATAAAATAGGTAAGGCTGACTTTATCGGTGAAGAAACAAAGTCATTTCATAATGGTATTTCTGCCTCACTTGAAAAGGAAGGTAAAACTGTCGTTTATATTAGTGATGAGGAAGGCATTCTTGGGCTCATCGCTTTAAAAGATACACTTCGCCAAGAAACAATAGCTGCTATTCGCGAATTACAAAGCATCGGTGTCGAGGCAATTATGATTACTGGAGATAATGAAGAAACGGCAAAAGCTATTGCCTCTGAAAGTAATATAAAAGAATATTACGCATCATGCTTACCAGAAACAAAAGTTGAAACGATTAAAAAGCTAAAGAAAAAATACGGGATAGTAGCAATGGTCGGAGATGGTATAAATGACGCCCCTGCACTCGCTACTGCTAGCATTGGTGTAGCAATGGGGGAAGGAACAGACGTAGCTTTAGAAACTGCAGATGTTGTACTTATGAAAAACGAATTATCTCGACTTTCTCAAGCGATCCGCTTATCAAAACGAATGAATCGTATTGTAAAGCAAAACGTAATCTTTTCACTAGCTGTAATTGCAATGCTGATTTGTTCAAACTTCTTGCAATTTTTAGCTCTTCCATTCGGTGTTATTGGGCATGAAGGAAGTACGATCCTTGTTATTTTGAATGGCTTACGATTATTAAAAGGAAACAAATAAGAAACGGGTCCCTCATAGAGGACCCGTTTTTTTTAATGGTAGCTATTATGCCCGTTCGCACTACCACTCGTTTTATGCTTTGGATGCGAACTACTCTTTTGTTTATTGTTATTTTTATTGTTGTGATTCTTTTTATTATTACTCATGAAATATCCCCCCTGTTCCCTATTATTATGGAACAAGAGCTCACTTTTCATTACGGGAATTATTGTCACCCGTCCTATAATGATGGAGTAAACCATTAATTTCACCGCCAAGTAAAATGACCCATCCAGTCAAGTAAAACCATAACATTAAAATAATAATACCACCGAGACCACCATATGTATTGGCGTAATTCGCAAACTTATCTACATAATAAGCAAATGAGTACGATACCACAATCCATCCTACAGTAGCAAATGTTGCTCCTGAAATGACTTCTCTTCTTTTTAACTTTCGATCTGGTGCAAATGTATATAAAAAACTAAACAATGCAAATAGCACGAAGAAACTCGCTACTAACCGCGTAATACTCCACACGTAAGAAAAACTATCCGATAGCCCAATTGCTTTAAATACCGCTGCTCCAATGACTTGTCCAAACACTGGAACAATTAGCGCAAACACAATCATAAAAATAATCGCTAATGTAAACACAATTGATAAAGCTCTCGTTTTAATAAAGGAACGTGTTTCTGTTACATCATACGCACGATTAAAAGCATTCATAACCGCATTTACCCCGTTTGAAGCAAACCATAGCATTGATAATAAACCAAATGATAATAAACCACCATTTTGCTCATTTACAACTTTATCAACGTTTACTTCAATTAAAGACATTGCATCTTCGGGTACGTACGGTTCTAATAAGTTGAGCACACTTTCTGTTTGAAGGTCAATGAATCCAAGAAGCGTAATTAAGAAAACAAGCCCAGGAAAAATCGCAAGCAAGAAGAAATAAGCGAGCTGTGCTGCCAAGCCCGCTACATCATCGCGCATCGTCCGGTCATACAAATCTTTACCAAACGAATAAGTACGATTTCTTCTCACCTTTTCTAAAATTTTTCTCATATATGTTTAAACGCTTTTCTTCTCTTCTTTATCTTGCTTCAACTCAATGTACGCTTCAGTTTTTTTTTCCTCTACATTAGAGTCTTTCATAAATAGTTCACGCGCTTCTTTCATACCGCCATCTTCAGCAACTACTGGCTCTTCTTCTGCTTTTAGTTCATCTACTTTTGGAGATACAGCTTGAATTTCAATCGTTTCTGGCTTCTCTGCTGGCTCAACTTTTTTCTTACTAAAAATTTCTTTCGTTTCTTTTAACGTCTCTACAACAGATGGCGTCAATTTTTTAATTTCTGCAACTTTCGCTTTCACTACATTTAAATCAGCAAGTTCGCGTCCTTTATCTGTAACAGTTTGCACTTTTTCTTTGATCTTTGCATTTTCACCAATTTCAATCATCTTTGTTTTTGCTTTTTCTGCAGTATTTTTTACTTTTTCACGGTTTTCTTTCTTCAACATAGATACAGCTACACCTGCTGCTACACCAATCGCAATGTTTCGAGCAATATTATTTTTCTTTGCCATATTCCTTCACCCTTTCATTTCTTATGTTAGAAAGTATTTCTTTCTAAGCTTCCTCATATTCCTTGTTCATTTCGAATGAAAGCTAATAGCTTTGCACACCCTTCTGTTACAAGGTCATATACTTCTTGGAAATTCCCTGTATAGTAAGGGTCGGGAACGTCTGTCCAGCCACCGTCTGGAACAAAATCGGACAGCCTACCAATATAGCCTCCAGTTTTACCTAAACTTTTTAAATCTGCTATATTCTTGTTGTCCATGGCAATAATATAATCAAACTTTGTTAAGTCTTCTTTTTCTACTTGCCTTGCTTTAATTCCTTCAAAAGTGACTGCATTTTCTTTTAAAATTTTTTGTGTTCCTTTATGTGGCGGATGGCCAACATGCCAATCTCCAGTTCCTGCAGAATCAATGACAATTTTCTCTTCGAGTCCCTCTTTTACGACAAGATCTCGAAAAATCGCTTCTGCCATCGGAGAACGGCAAATGTTCCCAAGACAAACAAACAATACTTGAACCATATTTTGTTTCTTCCCTTCTTGGTGCATTTCTTTATATATACTTATAGTATAAACAACCAATTATTAAATATAAAGGAAATCCCTACTAATTTAATAGGATTGAAAAGATTCATTAACGAAAATGATAAAAAATGTTAAGATAACCTTATGTTATTTTAAAGGGGGACACTTCGGTGGATTTATCCGTAAAGTCAGAAGAAAACGTTGAATATATGGTCGAAGCTATTAAAGAAAAATTACGTATGGTTAATGCTGGAGCGATGAGAGCTGCTAGCTTTAATGAAGAAATGTACGAAGACTTACGTGACATTTATGAGCATGTTATGAAACGTGAAACATTCAGCATTAGTGAAATGCAAGCTATTACAGAAGAATTAGGTACATTAATTAAAAAGTAAAAAGCCTCGCTTATGAGGCTCTTTTTATTTCCAACAAATTCATGACAACTCTTCTCTTTCCCTCAACCAACTGTAAAATATTGTACAATAGAAGTAGAACCTCACCTTAGATTTTTTCTCCATACATACTACTCACAAATAATAGCAACACTACCATTGCTAACTGTTTTTACTGGAGGTGCTTACTTATGAGCAATTGGTACAGTAAGACGAAAGATCAAACATTAATTGACTTAGAAACAAACGAACAACACGGTTTAACAGATGAAGTTGTAAATGAGCGTTTAAAGCAATACGGCTTTAATGAATTAGCCACAAAACAAAAACGCACTTTATGGCAGCGTATTTTCGCCCAAATTAATGACGTCCTCGTATATGTCCTTATTATTGCTGCCCTTATTTCAGCCTTTGTAGGTGAATGGGCTGATGCAAGTATTATCGCGCTCGTTGTAGTCTTAAACGCTGTTATTGGCGTCGTCCAAGAATCAAAAGCAGAACAAGCTTTAGAGGCATTGAAAAAGATGGCGACACCTAAAGCTATCGTCAAGCGAAATGGTGAACTAAAAGAAATTCCATCTGAGCACGTCGTTCTAGGTGATATCGTTATGCTCGATGCCGGACGATATATCCCATGTGATTTACGCCTAATCGAAACCGCAAATTTAAAAGTTGAAGAATCTGCTCTAACTGGTGAATCTGTCCCTGTTGATAAAGATGCAATCTACCACCCTTCCATGCAAAGTGATGAACAAGTACCACTCGGCGATCAAAAAAATATGGCCTTTATGTCTACTCTTGTAACATACGGAAGAGGCGTCGGTGTTGCTGTTGAAACTGGTATGAAATCACAAATTGGTAAGATTGCAACCCTTTTACATGAAGCAGACGATGATATGACACCACTTCAAAAAAGCTTAGCACAAGTCGGAAAATATTTAGGATTTGTCGCTGTAGCGATTTGTATCGTTATGTTTCTCATCGGCTTTTTCCAAGGCCGGGATACGTTAGAAATGTTTATGACTGCTATTAGTTTAGCCGTTGCAGCTATTCCAGAAGGCTTGCCAGCTATCGTTTCCATCGTTCTTGCAATTGGTGTGCAGCGCATGATTAAACAAAACGTTATTATTCGAAAACTACCAGCTGTTGAAGCTCTCGGTTCTGTCACAATTATTTGTTCAGATAAAACAGGTACGTTAACGCAAAATAAAATGACCGTTACTCACTTTTATAGTGATAACACATATGATCATTTAGAAAATTTAAATGCAAATAATGATGCGCAACGTCTATTGTTAGAAAATATGGTGCTATGTAACGATGCGTCTTACAATAACGAATCACAAACCGGAGACCCGACTGAAATTGCTCTTCTCGTTGCTGGAAGCACTTTTAACATGCAAAAAGATCATTTAGAAAAGATACATGAGCGCGTTAACGAGATGCCTTTCGATTCAGATCGTAAAATGATGTCAACCGTGCATACATACGATGACAGCTACTATAGCATGACGAAAGGTGCTATCGATAAGCTCTTACCTAGATGTACCCACTTATTTAAAAACGGTAAAATAGAGGGTCTAACAGAGGCTGATAAAAATCAAATATTAGAAGCTGCCGGGGCAATGTCTCGAGAAGCTTTAAGAGTACTTTCATTCGCATTTAAACAATACAATTCAAGCAATGTGGATATAGATCATCTCGAAGAAAACCTCACATTTATTGGTCTTGTCGGTATGATTGATCCACCGCGAACTGAAGTAAAAGATTCCATTACAGAATGTAAAAAAGCCGGTATTCGCACAGTTATGATTACTGGAGACCATAAAGATACTGCCTTTGCGATTGCCAAAGAACTTGGTATTGCTGAAGAAATATCTGAAATTATGATTGGAACTGAATTAGATAACATTTCAGATACAGAGCTAGCAAGCAAAATTAATCACTTACATGTATTCGCCAGGGTCTCTCCAGAGCATAAAGTGAAAATTGTAAAGGCATTACGCGCGAAAGGAAATATTGTTTCTATGACTGGTGATGGCGTCAATGACGCTCCATCTTTAAAACAAGCAGATGTTGGTGTAGCGATGGGTATTACAGGAACAGACGTTGCAAAAGGGGCAGCGGATGTCGTTTTAACAGATGATAATTTCTCATCTATTGTGAAAGCTGTTGAGGAAGGTAGAAATATTTATCGTAACATAAAAAAATCAATCCTCTTCCTACTCTCTTGTAACTTCGGAGAAATTATCGCTTTATTTTTAGCCATTTTACTCGGCTGGGCAACACCACTACGACCTATTCACATTTTGTGGGTGAATTTAATTACGGATACACTGCCTGCATTATCACTTGGGGTTGATCCTGAAGATCCAGATGTGATGAAGGAAAAACCACGGGATGCGAAAGAAAGTTTATTTAGTGGTAGCGTTCCTTTTCTTATTTTCAATGGGGCTGTCATTGGACTGTTAACGCTAATAGCCTTTATCGCCGGAGCAAAATTCTATACCAGAGATACAAATTTATTCCCTCTTTTCCCAGAGCGAATTGATGAGGATGCTCTATTACACGCTCAAACGATGGCATTTGTCGTTCTTAGTTTTTCTCAGCTCGTTCATTCATTTAACTTGCGTTCAAGAACGAAATCTATTTTTTCAATTGGGATATTTACAAATAAATATTTAGTCTTCTCTCTTCTTATCGGTATTCTTATGCAAGTTTGTATCATCTCTATCCCACCTCTTGCAAATATATTCGGTGTGCATGCATTAACGATGCGAGATTGGGGATTTGTTCTCTTATTAAGTATCGTTCCACTTGTTGTGAATGAGATTATTAAATTAGTGAAGAGAAACTAAAAGGCAATGAGGACTCTTCCTCATTGCCTTTTCATTTATCCTTGTAATTCTTTTTTAATGTTCTCAGTTAATGTAGCCATACGTTTGCGACTTTCTTCACGCTCACGTTTATTTTGTTCTTCAATTTGTTGTGTTTCTTGCATACCTCTTGAAATAATGTTCCAAGTCTCCTCAAGTGTTTCCATCTTAATACTAGAAGAACCTGATAATCTCGCTACTTCCACACTTTGCGTTGCGATATTTTGTGCATTTTTCTTAAGTAATTCATTTGTACGGCGATCCAGTTCAGCCATGGAATCTGCAACAAGCTTTTGACGCTTCGCATTTACCGCTTGAATGATACCATTTTTAAAGATAGGAATCGTCGTAATAAATGCTGTATTAATTTTACCAATTAATTTATTATTACCACGTTGAATCATACGAATTTGTGGTGCTGTAAGTAACGCAACCATACGTGCTTTTTCTAAATCATCAATACGCTGTTCTAAAATTTCAACAGAGTTTTTAAGTGACTCTAATTCAATACCTGCTAATTGGTCATTGTTACGTACACGCTCTTCATACATCGGAACTAGCTCTGTATTTAAACGCTCTAATAACATTTCCCCTGCTACTACATATTTTTCTAAGTCTAGGTAATATTTTAAGTTTTGTTCATATAAACCGTCTAACGTACCAATTGATTTTTTCATTTCATCTTGATACTTCGTAATTTCCACATATACTTTATCAATTTCACGGCCCATCGTTTGATACTTGCTAAAAATTTGTTCAATCATTTTATCCGCTTTTTTGAATATACGTGAGAAGAAACCACTTTTCTCTTCCGCAAAGTCTTTGCTATCAAATCGGTCCATAATTTTACCAAGTTGTTTTAATAATTCACCCGAATCTTCTATTTTTGATAGTGACATTGTATGTAAAATTTGATCAGCAAAACGTGAAATTTCCATAGAAGGTTCTTTTCCAAGTTCAATTAATTCTAACTGATCTTTAATATCTACCGCATTATAAATACGTTGTACATCCGCATCTTGTCTAAGTTGCAAGCGAACATCTTGTGCTGTTTGCTCATTTAATTCTGTTTTCGAATCTAGTACGACTGGGTTATTCATATGGTATTCTCCCTTTCCTTATAAAAATGGACGAAATAGTCCTTTTATTGTTTGTGATAAATTTTTATAGGCTGATGAACCATGAAACTCAAGATCGAAATTAACTTCTTCAAGCCAATGTGAATCAAATGCCCCCGCTTCAATATACGGTTCAATATCGTTTCTTCCTGTTGGATTGAAGTGGAATACATCTACTCCTATTTGATTTAAAAATAGTAATAAAACAGCATCAGAACGAGTCAATTCTCCACTCTTCTCATTATTAAATATAACAATTTTTGGTACATCTTGTGAATAATCAAATTTCTCAAGCTGCTCTAAAATATTCGGTGGTATTTGAGAAAGTTGTGCGAAAACATATAGCGCTACATCTTGTTTCGTCTCTTTTGCAATTGGTTTACACTTTTCACTTTCACACGTATGGATGATCGCCTCTGCAATCCCATGTTGTAAACCTTCTGGCAATCGTTTATGTGGCCACCAATGGCTATTCATAATTAGATCAGGATGTAGTTTCCCCCCGCGGTCTAATGCATCTCGATAATGATATTGGAAATTCGCTTTCTGTTCTTTCGTAAACGGGAATGTATTAATTAATAAACTGTTATCAAATGATGTAACAGTCTTTAATCGTTGAAAATATTCTTTATCATTTTTTGAAACACCTGATATTTTCGCAAATAAAGAAGGAATATAAATGTGTTTATTTTCAACATAGAATGTCGGACGTACAAACGCCTTTTCCTTCGTAATTAAAAAGAGTTCATCGTATGTTGTTTTTAATGTACGAGCTACAGGCGTATAGGAACGGAATTGCCACGGCTTGTACAGCAGTGAATTATCGTGGTGAAGTACTTGTTCAATTTCTTTTGAAGCTTGATATGCTACTGTTGCCACACGCTCGCGGCGGCGATCCGGAAATGGTTCAAGAGAAATGCGACCTGGATGAGACACAATAAAAGTTCTTCCCTCTTCATCAACATTCTCAAATCCATCTTTTCCTTCTGGATGATAATAAAGTACATCGCAGCCGAGCATAATAAGAAAGTATAAGAAATATATACGGCTTTCCTGTGCATCACCATACCAAACGATACGCGGCATTTGTTTCTTATAGTTAACCGTAGAGAACCACTTCGCTACGTAATTTTCGCTTAATTTAATTATGTCGATTAAGAAACGACGGAAGCCTTCTGTCTTTAAAGATTGATTATGTTGTTTCTCATATAATTTCAATACAGAAATAAATGTTGTATGTATATAATGCTGTAAGTCAGGATTATCCACTTTCGGCAAAAGTTGTTTCCCAGATAAGTGTGCCACTAGCCTATTTACTGTCAGACCATTTGGTGCTTCTTGATGTAATCCGAACACTTCTTGAATGTGACGAAGTTTTTCCGAATCAATCACTTTGTTTAAATTTTGTTCATGTAAAACTTCGATTCCTTTCGCTTCACTATAATCAAACAGCTCATTAAAATATTCATCTACATCATTAGGAACGCCAAGGATTCGACATGCTATATAACTAAATTTCATTTCATTCTCTGTCAGCTCATATTGTGGACGTTTTTCTAAAAGTGTTTCAAATTGCTTTAAATCTGATTCATCTTTTAATGCATATGGTTGAAGTGTAAAACGTGAAAACACAACAGTTCACCTCCAAAAACATTTACGTTTTTTCTAAGTCTTTCTTCTATTATAAACTATTTTTGGTTATAAAAAATGGGCGCTCGTAAAACGAGCAAACCCATTTCAATTATTTATTGTCTTCTTTAGTAGCTGCAACTTCTTCTTTAGCTTGTCCAGAATTCTTCATGTAGTGAATTATAAATGTTGCTCCAAATGCTACAACTAAAATAATGAAGAACAGTGTATGACTAATATGAATATCAATTAGAGACAATAGCATTTTCGATGCGATAATTAAGATTAAAATATATGCTGTTGTTTCAAGCTCTGGAATACGCTCTAACAATTTTAAGAATACACCAGCGATACCACGCATCATTAAAATACCGAGCATTCCGCCTAATAATAGAATCCAAACTTCATTAGATACACCGAATGCAGCAAGTACGCTATCTACAGAGAACGCGATATCCATTAATTCAACCATCGCAACTGTTCCCCAGAAGACACCGAACATTCTAAAGAGAATACTATTTTGATTCATGCCATGAGCTTCTTCTTCTTCACTTGCACCTTTACGCTTATCAATAAAGTATTTCACTGATAACCAAGCAAGGTAAAGTGCACCAAGAAGTTTTACCCACCATAATTTAATTAAGAACATTCCGATTCCAATTGCAATAAAGCGGAATACATAAGCACCAATAAGTCCATAGAATAATGCTTTTTTACGTTTCTCTTCCGGAAGGTGTTTTACCATTACTGCTAATACAAGTGCGTTATCAGCAGATAACAACCCTTCAAGTACAACAAGTGTACCAATTAATCCCCAAGATACTGGATCCTGCAACACTTTAATCCACATGTCCAAGTCAAAAAACTGAGCATACGTATCAAGGATTCCTTGCAAAATACTCATCTTACCTATATCCCCTATTCTTTGCTAGATTTATAGAAAGGTCAAAAAAAGGAAACGAATGTCGTTTCCTTTCTATGCATCCAAGCCATACGCTCTTACAAGCGCACCTAAACCACCTTGGAATCCACTTCCTACTGCATTAAACTTCCACTGTCCATTATGACGGTATAATTCACAAAAGACAACTGCTGTTTCGATGGAGAAATCTTCCCCTAAATCAAAACGAAGAACTTCTTCATTCGTTTCTTCATTCGCTAAACGAACGAACGCATTTCCTACTTGTCCAAAGTTTTGACTACGGCCTTCTGCATCATAAATTGTAACTGTAATAGCAATTTTGTGCACATCTGCTGGAACTTTCTTTAAGTCCACAACAAGTTGCTCATCGTCACCTTCACCTTCACCTGTGCGGTTATCTCCTGTATGTAGAACAGATCCACAAGGAGACTGTAAATTATTATAGAAGATAAAATCAGTTTCCTTCGTACATTTTCCGTTCGCATCTAATAAAAAGGCAGATGCATCTAAATCGAAATCTGATCCACCGTCGTAAGATTTAATATCCCATCCAAGACCAATTACTGCTTTTGTTAAGCCTGGGCTTGTTTTGCCTAAATCAATCTTCTGTCCTTTTTGCAATTGAATAACCATTTATATTCACCTCTATAATTTAATTTTTAAAAATAAATCCATCAGTAAACATACGTTTCACTGATGGATTTATTAATCTATTACTCTACATCTAAACCAAAGTTATTACATAGAGACGCTAATCCACCTTGGAATCCACTTCCGATTGCATTGAACTTCCAGTCACCTGCATGACGGTATAATTCACCTACTACAACAGCTGTTTCAATAGAGAAATCTTCTCCTAAGTCGTAACGAATTAACTCTGCATTCTTTTCTTCATCTAAAATACGTACGAAAGAGTTAGAAACTTGTCCGAAGTTTTGGCTACGACCTTCTCCATCGTAAATTGTGATAGTGAAACAAATACGTTCGATATGTGCAGGTACATTTTTTAAATCTACTTTAATCGATTCGTCATCGCCTTCACCTTCACCAGTTCGGTTATCTCCTAAATGCTCTACAGCACCATTCGCACCTTTTGGGTTATTATAGAAGACGAAATCCTCTGCACCTGAAACTTTACCGTTAGCACCTACTAAGAAAATACTAACATCTAAATCGAAATCGTTTTGTCCGTCATAACGATTCGTATCCCAACCAAGTCCTACAAGAACTTTTGAAAGACCTGGATTCGTTTTTGTTAAGTCTACCTTTTGTCCTTTTTTCAATGAAATTGATGCCATACACGATTCCTCCTCGGTTTATTTTATTGATAACGTGATACAATCTCACTTAAGTTTTTATCTTGTGTACCTTCTCCAACAGCTGAAAACTTCCATTCACTTCCGTGGCGATACATTTCACCTGCAATTAGAGTCGTTTTGCCAGCATAATTATCCGATAAATTATAGCGTGCTAATTCTTCACCAGTTTGCGGGTTTTGAATACGAATATATGCATTACGAATCATCCCGAAATCTTGACGACGATTTACACAGTCATAAATATTTACAACGAATACTAAACGATTAATACGGCTCGGAACTTTATGTAATTCTACGAAAATTGTTTCGTCATCACCAGCGCCTTCACCTGTTAAATTGTCTCCTGAATGAATCATACTACCACAAGTAGAAAGCTTGTTTCCGAAGTAAACTAAATCGTTTTTGTTTAAAAAACGATCCCCTTCTAACATAACAACAGATGCATCACAATCTACATTTGGTTTACTTCCAAATAATGAAGACAGAAACCCACCTGATTGCCCAATTGGATCCCAGCCTAAGCCAACCTGTAGTTTTGCTACTTTTGGTTGTCCTTTCGTTAAATCGATCTTTTGACCTTTTTCTAAAATAATAGGCATGAAGTTTCTTCCTTTCTACAAAGCATTTTCCAAGGCGGAAAATATTGTATTCTTCCCTTATATTGTAGCATTATTTACCTAGTGATAAAAAGGATAAATTCTCAGTTATATGAAAACATTCATATAATTTACTTATGATGATGTAAGAAGTGGTAAATGGCACCAATCATTCCTGCGCAATTACCGTTTTGTGCAAGCTCAATCTCACAATTACTATAAATCTCTTTGTTTAAATATTTTTCTACCTCTTCTTTTACTTCTTTTAAGAAATGATTTCCTCTATCAGTAATTCCTCCACCTATAACAATCATTTCTGGATTAAAAATATAAGCAAGGTTACTAATTCCAATCGCTAATTGCTTAAAGAAAACCTCAATTGCTTGCGTAACTTCCCTATCACCTTTATCATACAGTTCAAAAATCTTTTTTCCATTCCAATCGCTTTCACCTTTATATTTTCGCATAAGACGAATTAACCCTGAAATGGAAGCGACCTCTTCAAACGGCTTTCCTTCTATTAACATATTTCCCCATTCACCAGCACTAAACGAATGCCCTCTATATAACTCTCCATCTATAAAAATTGCTCCTCCAATACCAGTTCCAAGGGTGAGCATAATAAAGTTTCTTTTTCGGTTTCCAATACCTTTCCATTTCTCTCCCAAAGCTGCACAATTCACATCATTCTCAACGGACACAGGAACTTGTAATACTTCTTGCAATCTATCAATAATAGGAATAGTCGCGTAGTTCGGAATATGCTCCACCCCTCCCGTTACAACTCCTTTATAAATATTAACAATTCCCGCAGTACTAATACCAATTCCCGAAATCGTATGTTCATTCAGTAATTGTTTGGATAGAAGAATAAGTTTTTGAATGATTTGTTCCCCACCCAAATGAATTTCTGTTGAAACTGTTTTATGCTTTAATACCGTCCCTGTTTCTGAAACAATCCCATATTTAATTTGCGTACCACCAATATCAAATGCAATATATTCTTTCATCTGCTGTCACTTCCTCTACTGTAATGAGTGTAAAATTCTCACCACTCTACTATTATAAAGAATTTACACTAACTCTTTTCTCTCTTCAGAAATACACCACCTTTTTCTATATATAGTTTTTTTTGCATAAAACTCTTTTTCCTAAGAAATATTACAAAGGGATGTATTTTAGATGGAATATTAATTTCTTAGGAGGAAAACAATGACGAAAATCTTCATTTTAGCATCAACACTCTCTTTATCTTTTTTTAGTGGTTTAAATATCGGTAATGCAGCAACGGAAAACTTCTCTCCAGCAACAAACGCAATTGTACAAAATAACGATCATTTAGCAGAAGATAACTCAAAAGATAATAATAAACCACCAGGAAACAATGGTTCTCAGGACGATGGTGGTTCTGGCGGCAATGGCTCTGGTGGCAGTGGTTCTGGTGACAACGGTTCCGGTGGTAACGGTTCTGGTGGCAATGGCTCTGGTGGCAATGGCTCTGGTGGTAATGGCTCTGGTGGCAACAGTTCCGGTGGTAACGGTTCTGATGGCAATGGTTCTGGTGGTAACGGTTCTGATGGCAATGGTTCTGGTGGTAATGGCTCTGGTGGCAACAGTTCCGGTGGTAACGGTTCTGATGGCAATGGTTCTGGTGGTAACGGTTCTGATGGCAATGGTTCTGGTGGTAACGGTTCTGATGGCAATGGTTCTGGTGGTAACGGTTCTGGTGGCAACGGTTCTGGCGGCAATGGCTCTGATGGCAGTGGTCAAGGCGGTAACGGCTCTGGTGGCAACGGTTCTGGCGGCAATGGCTCTGGTGGCAATGGTTCTGGCGACAACGGTTCTGGTGGTAACGGTTCTGGTGGCAGCGGTTCTGGTGGCAATGGCTCGGGCGGCAACAGTTCTGGTGGTAACGGTTCTGATGGCAGTGGCTCTCAAGGTGACAACGGTGTTAAAGGCGATAGTAGTTCTCAAGGAGGCAACGGTTCCCAAGGTGGTAATGTAAAAGATAATGCGAAAAAACAAGGCGATAAGTTACCTAATACAGCAACACATTATCCTGCATCTATTTTAATGGGACTTTCAACATTCCTAATCGGTATGTTACTATTTATTCGCCGTAAAAATTAAAAAGGACTTTGGATTGCATTTTATTATGCAGCCCAAAGTCCTTTTTATCACCTATCAGAAAGAGTATTAATACGCTTTTCCCCAATACACCATTTGTTTAGCTTCTTTACCACAACAAATACATTCGTCAGCCAAACGCTCTTGCTCAAAAGGCATACATCGAGAAGATACTCCAACTTCTTCTTTTAGTTTCTCTTCACAAGCTAATTCTCCGCACCACATTGCCTTAATAAATCCTTGTTTTTCATCAGCTACTTTTTTCATCTCTTCGAAATTCGCCGCACTATACGTATTCTCATCGCGGAATACTTTTGCCTTATTAAATAAAGAGTCATGAATTTCCTCAAGTAGTGCTGGAATACGTTCTTCTAATTGATCCATTGATATAAATTCTTTTTCTTTCGTATCTCTTCTTACAAGTACAACTTGATTCTTTTCAATATCTTTAGGACCAACTTCTAACCGAATTGGAATGCCCTTCATTTCATACTCATTAAATTTCCAGCCCGGTGTTTTATTACTAGCATCTATTTTTACGCGTGCAACCTTTTGAATATGTCCTTGTAACTCTGTTGCTTTCGATAAAACTCCTTCTTTATGCTGAGCAATTGGTACAATAACAACTTGCACCGGTGCGACTTTAGGAGGCATTACAAGCCCATTATTATCACTATGAACCATAATAAGTCCACCTATCATTCTTGTTGATACTCCCCAAGATGTTTGGTGTACATATTGCCACTTACCGTTACGATCTAAAAATTTAATATCAAATGCTTCAGAGAAATTCGTTCCAAAGTTATGAGATGTTCCTGTTTGAAGTGCTTTTCCATCATGCATTAAGCTTTCAATTGTATAAGTTGCCTTTGCCCCCGCAAATTTTTCTTTTTCTGTTTTTTGTCCTTTAATTACCGGTATCGCTAAGTAATCTTCACAGAAAGAAGCATATAGATTTAAAATATTTAATGTTTCAGCTTGCGATTCTTCTGCCGTTTCATGAATTGTATGACCCTCTTGCCATAAGAATTCCGTTGTACGAAGGAATGGTCTCGTTGTCTTTTCCCAACGAACTACTGAACACCACTGATTATATAACTTTGGCAAATCATTATAGGATTGCACAATTTTTGAAAAATGCTCACAGAATAAAGTTTCAGATGTAGGGCGTATACAAAGCCTCTCCGCTAACTTTTCATCCCCGCCATGTGTCACCCATGCTACTTCAGGAGCGAATCCTTCTACATGATCCTTCTCCTTTTGCAATAAACTCTCTGGGATAAACATTGGCATATACACATTTTCATGACCAGTTGCTTTTAACTTCTCATCCATCACTTTCTGCATATTTTCCCATAAGGCATAACCATACGGGCGTAGAATCATACATCCTTTTACACTTGAATAATCAACAAGTTCTGCTTTTTTTACAATATCTGTGTACCACTGTGCAAAGTCCTCTTCCATCTTCGTAATCGCTTGTACTTGCTCTTTTGCCATAGTAAGTCTTCCTCCTTCTAGAAAATACAAAAAAGCCCGCATCCCTAAATAGGGACCGAGCTTTGCCGGCGTTACCACCCTGATTCATGCACAAAAATTGCGCATGCTCTCTTTTTGATAACGGGAAATTCCCGCTGCATATGCAGAACGCAAAGGTAGGTTCCATATCTCCTTTTTAAGAATCTTTCAGCCGGGTGGATTCTCTCTCTGCTAAAAAGGTTGAACATGTACTAGTCCTTTTTCATCGTTATAACGAAATAAATTTGTTGATTATCATAATACAAATTCTTTTTTAAAACAATAGCTAATTTTCTCATTTTTATATATTTTTTTCGTTTTTTGCAGTTTTATATGTAGCTTTTTCTCGTGATTTTTAAAAGTTGATGTGCAATCATACCGATAAGTGTACCAAGGAGAACGAAGAAACCAATAAATCCATATCCCATTCCTTCCCATCCACCAATCACCATCATTGAAACCGGAAAGGATGCTAGGCAAAGAAGTATTAAACTAAGTGCAAATATAATATCAAACTGCTTGTCTGGAAACTGTTTCTTTAATAAATACGAAATAGCAAATACAAGGATAATCGTAATTCCGCCAATGATGTAAAAGATACCAAATCCATCTAGCCAATCCATAGTATTCCCTCCTTCCATTCATTCCCTTATACTTAATTATATGTTTAATTTTTCTGAAAATAAATAATAAATTTCCAACTTAAAATTATATTTTTATTACTAGGTATTAATAGTAATATATAAGAATAGGTTTTATATAATCAGGAGGGAACTTTATGGATAAAGCATTAACAAACCATGTCATTATTTTGTCTTTCGATTGCTTATCAGCTTTAGATTTTCCTATATTACAAAAACTTCCTAATTTCCAAACATTAATAAACAAGGGCGCACTGGCGAAAAAAGTGGAACCTATTTATCCTTCTGTAACATACCCAAGTCACTCAACAATCGTTACTGGAAACTATCCTAATAAACATGGCGTAGTTAGCAATACGTTACTTCAACCTGGACGCGAGTCACCCGATTGGCATTGGTACCGAAAATCCATTAAGGGAACAACGCTATACGATGAAGCACGTAAAGCAAATTTAACGACAGCTGCCCTTCTATGGCCTGTTACTGGAAGAGCAAATATTGATTACAATTTACCAGAAATCTTTCCAAATAGACCGTGGCAAAATCAAGTTTTAGTTTCATTATTTAGCGGTAGTCCGCTATATCAATTAGATTTAAATCTTCGCTTCGGCCATATACGAAATGGTTTGTCACAACCTGAACTCGATGATTTCGTACTTGCTGCTGCTTTGCATACAATCCAGACGAAGAAGCCAAATGTCATGTTTGTACATTTCACCGATTTAGACACTCAAAGACACTATCACGGCTTTGAATCAAAAGAAACAATAGCTGCAATTCATAGACACGATGAACGGGTAGGAAAAATTATTCAAGCTTTAAAAGATAGTGACCTATACGAAGAGAGTACAATTATCGCTCTTGGTGACCATAGCGCTTTAAGTGAAAGCAAAGCCATTCAATTAAATGTACTATTTCATCAAAACGGGCTACTATCTATAAATTCAAAAGGAAAATTAATAGACTGGAAGGCCTATTGTCAAAGTTGTGACGGATCTGCTTATGTATATGTGAAAGATAAGAACGATACCGATACAATTCGAGACGTACAACTACTCCTCGAAGAACTACTTCAAAATAAACAAAATGGAATTGAATTTATACTTCATGATGAAGCTGCAAAAGACTGCGGTGCCGATGGTAATTGTTTATTTATGTTAGAAGCGCGAGAAGGGTATTATTTCACTGAAAACTATATAGGAGATTTTATAAAAGAGATTACTGAACAAGACGTTACGCCTAGTAAAAAATATACATTTGGTACGCATGGATACTCTCCAACAAAACCTAACTATGAAACAATTTTTATCGCTGCTGGGAAAGGTATAAAAAACGGCGTTACCATTCCGTATATGAGACTTATTGATGAAGGTCCAACTATCGCTAGACTACTCGGTTTACACTTAGGTGAAACAGACGGGTCCATTGTAGAGGATTTACTCCAATTGTAAAGAACTGTGTATATATGTAAAAGTTATGTAAAAATCATCACTGTTTCTCTTTTTATAATTTTTATTTTTGTACACTGTTAGTAGAACAAATTTAAGGGGGAACACTATATGAAAAAAATGTCCAGACAAGAAAAAAGCTGGATATTATACGATTGGGCGAACTCCGTATATTCGCTCATCATTACAACTGCATTATTCCCAATTTACTTTAAGGCAGCTGCAAAAGAAGCTGGGCTTTCTGGTGCAACTTCAACAGCATATTGGGGATATGCAAACTCGTTCGCTACACTTTTAATTTCTATACTTGCCCCTATTCTCGGCACAGTTGCTGATTATAAAGGATTTAAAAAACGATTTTTCACATTCTTCTTTGGACTTGGTATCGTATTTACAAGTATGCTAGCAGTCGTCCCAACATCTCAGTGGTACTTATTACTAGGATGCTATATGCTCGCATTAGTCGGTTTTGCTGGAGCAAACATTTTTTATGATGCATTTTTAGTAGATGTCACTTCTGAAGATAGAATGGATCGAATTTCTACGCGAGGTTTCGCATTAGGCTATATTGGGAGTACTATTCCTTTCATCGGTTGTATCGCCCTTATTATTCTTGCTCAAAAAGGAACTATCCCTTTATCTGTTGGTATTGCTAGTCAAATTTCATTTGCGATAACAGCTCTTTGGTGGGGGTTATTTACAATCCCAATGCTAAAAAACGTAGAGCAAACACACTATATTGAACGTCACCCTAGACCAATTACAATGAGCTTCAAACGCCTTGCTGATACTTTTAAAAATATTAAAGAATATAAAACTGTATTCATGTTCCTAATCGCTTACTTTTTCTATATTGATGGGGTCGATACAATTATTACTATGTCCACTGCTTACGGAACAGATCTTGGTATTAGTGCAACGAATCTATTAATCATCTTATTCGTCACACAAATTGTAGCTTGTCCATTCGCTTTATTATACGGAAAATTATCAGAAACATTTACAGGTAAAAAGATGCTATATGTCGGTATTATTATTTATATCATTATCTGCACATATGCTTATTTCTTAAAAACGACACTCGATTTCTGGATTTTAGCAATGTTAGTTGCCACTTCTCAGGGCGGGATTCAAGCACTTAGTCGCTCCTATTTTGCTAAACTAGTACCTAAAGAATCGGCAAATGAATTCTTCGGATTTTATAATGTATTTGGCAAGTTCGCAGCGATTATGGGTCCAGTATTAGTCGGTGTTACAACTCAATTAACAGGAAAAACAAACGCTGGTGTCCTTAGTATTATTGTACTGTTCATTATCGGGGGATTCTTACTAACTAGAGTTCCGGAAAATCCCACATCCGTTACACCACCTAGTCCAAAAACTAAAACACTATAAGAAAAAGATCCTCTTCACATATGAACTGTACCCCGAATCATGGACACTTAAAAAAAGCCCCATGATTCGGGGTTTTTGTGTATTTTTATCAAAAAACCTCGTTATAATGGAACCAACGATAGAAATGAGGTACGGAGAATGAGTAAAATTATTTTTAATGAGATTCAAATGAAGCAGCTGGAAAAAAATAAAAATGTAGTAAAAGCGTCGGAACGTTCGATTAGCTATTGTCCAGATTTCAAAGTAAGAGCGGTAAAAGAAAATCAACAAGGAAAAGGTCCTAGCCAAATCTTTTTAGAGAATGGGTTTGACTTAGCTGTGATTGGTGAGGAGAAACCAAAACAATGCTTGAAACGTTGGCGAAGAACCTTTGAACAATTTGGTGAAGAAGGATTTTATACAGAACGCCGCGGGAAAGGAAGCACGGGACGTCCTTCGGAAAAACCTCTCTCTTCCGATGAAAAATTAAAGAAAGCGGAAGCGCGTATTGCGTTCTTAGAAGCGGAATTGACATTCCTAAAAAAGTTAGAAGAACTCGAAAGGCAGGCGTTACAGAAGAAGCGTTAACACCACGAGAAACATACACACTGATTGAACAAACCATACGTCGATTCCAATTCCCACGTATGGTGCGTTATCTTTGCACACTGGCTGGGGTAAGTCGGAGTGGATACTATGCGTGGCTTCATCAGACAGAGAAACATCTAGAAAAAGAACGCAATGATGAAACAGATTATGAATGGATCCAAGAAATTTTCAATCGAAAAAGGAAAACATGTGGTGGTCGTTCTATCAAAATGGTGTTGGAAAAGACAAAAGGAATTTGTATGAACCTCAAACGTATTTACCGTATTATGCGTAAATATAATCTTGTGACAAAGATTCGCCGAGCGAATCCTTATAAACACATCGCAAAGGCGACACAAGAACATAAAACATGTCCGAACCTTTTAAAACGCCAATTCAATCAAGAAGAGCCTGAAAAAAGTATGTTAACGGATATTACCTATTTATTTTATGGAAAAGGAAAGAAGGCTTATTTATCATGTGTAAAAGACAGCACAACACGAGAAATTTTAGCCTATCATGTCTCCTCTTCTTTACAAATGGATATCGTCTATCAAACATTAAATAACTTGAAAGAGAGATTAGGAGAAAGCATCCATTCTGAAGCGCTTCTACATTCAGACCAAGGTATTCATTACACACACCCTGAATTTCAGAAACGCGTAAGGGAAATGGGAATCAGACAATCTATGTCCCGTAGGGGCAATTGTTTAGACAATGCACCAATGGAATCCTTTTTTGGTCATATGAAAGATGAATTAGATTATAAAGATTGTCAAACCTTTGAATCCCTCGAACTCAACATAAGGGAATATATGAAGGAGTATAATTATAATCGTTATCAGTGGACATTAAAAAAGATGGCTCCGATTGAATATCGGAACCACCTTTTAAGTGCTTGATTTTTCAGGGCTTTTTTATTAAACTGTCCATTTTATAGGGTACAGTTCACATAAGAAGAGAATCTTTTTCTATACTTTTATTAATAACGCCCCACAATGAAAGACGCTACATCTTATACAAAAATAGTTTATCAACAGTTGTTCCTAATACTTCCGCTAAACGAAAAGCTAACGCTAAGCTTGGATCATATTTATTATTCTCAATTGCATTTATCGTCTGTCTTGAGACTTTACACTTATCAGCTAATGCACCTTGTGAAATATTATTTTCAGTGCGTAATTCATAAATTTGATTTTTCACATCTTTTCTCCTAACATGTAAAATCGTTTTTACAACATTAGTATATAGTCGGTACATTTCATTGTCAAAAGATCACCGTGAAAAAAAGGGGCCATCCAGCCCCCTAAAATAGCTATTTCGAAACCAATGAATTCGTCATTTCCTCTCGATTAACAATATCTTCTTTTTTTATTTGCATACGTAAAACTGGACCTATTGCTAATAAAATAAGTGACATTGCTATACAAAATACGGTAACTAGTGACGTTAGTTCCTTTAATCCTCCAGCTAGTGAAGTTCCAATTAACATTGCCCCCATAAACAGTGGCAAAATTGTTCCATTTACTCTTCCAACCATATTTTCTGGTACAAGTTGAATCATAAGCGTACCGACAACGATATTAACACAAGCTAAACAAATACCTGTTCCAAATCTCATAAAACTAGTAATCCAAAATGATGTAGATATCCCTTCTACTAAAAATGACATCGCTAATATGCTCATACCAAACACAAACATCTTTTTCGGATTCACTTTTGAAGCGAAAACTGCAGCAACAATACCACCGATTAACATACCTATCCCGTCAGCTGCGGCTAAATATTGAACTGCTTCCTTTTCCATTCCCAGCCGTTCTATTACAAGAAACACTTCTAATGGATTCGTTAGTCCAACAGCTAAGCCCATAATGGTGAAAGTGATTGTAATCATACGTAAATTTTTCGTATGAAGAACATATTTCCACCCTTCTTTTATATCATTTTTTAATGAATCTCTCGCCACTTGCTCTTTTTCAACCCATTTTGGTAAGAATGAAAGGGCGATAGCAGATAACAAAAATAAAATGATTAAACTATATAGTGACGTAAATAAACCAAGTTGTGTATACACAAACGATCCTACCACTGGTCCAAAAATCAGAAATAATGACTGTAATGTTTGGTTAAATGCAATCGCATTTGCTACCTGTTCCTCTTTTACGTAGCGCTTAAATATACGAGAAGATGATGGCTGAGAAAACTGACCTACAATCGCAGAAATGAGTGTTGCAAAAAATATAGCCTGCCAATAATCTAGCTTTAACAACAAGACAATTCCTATAATAGACAGTACGCTTAATACATCTCCAGCAACCATCGTTCTTTTCGGATTCCAGCGATCAGCTAGTGCACCACCGATAAACGAGAACATAAAAATAGGTGCATATTCCATAACCGATAACAACGAAACTGAAACTGGATCATTATTCGTTCGCTCCATTATGAAATATAAAAGAGCCATATTTCTGATCCAAATTGCAAATTGTTGTAAAATATCAGATGCCATAACGAGCATAAATGCTCGGTTTTTAAATAAAGCGTTCATTTTCATTCCCCTTTCGTAAACCGACCGTTCGGTCTAATTTGTTTTGTAAGAAAAGCAACTGACTTATTATTCAGCTGCCATTCCTTTTAACAATACATCTATTGCCTTTTTATAAATACGTTGCAGCTCTTTATAATCTAACTCGTAGTAAAGTACCCCAAGCCCTGATAATAATCCATTCACAATATACATAAGATCGCGCGTATTATCTTCACGAAACTCTCCAGACTGTATGCCTGCTTCAATTATTTTCTCAAACATAACATATGATTCTCTAGTTAAAGCTAGTAGTTCATCCAAAATCTCTTTACTTACAACTTGGCTCATAGAGAATTCCTCTATTGCATTTGAAATTGGTTGCTGTATGTCCTCTACATGATATTCCGCGAGACCATATAGTTTTTCAGTATTCGTACTATACAACTTCTCTTTTTCACTCCATTTTTCAAGCCAATCATACGTATGCTGTTTTACTACAAATAAAAATAATTCTTCTTTACTTTTAAAGTGATAATAAATGCTTCCTTTACTTCTCTCTGTAATTTCACAAATTTCTTCCATAGATGTAGCTGCATAGCCCTTCTGTGAAAACAAACTTTCTGCTTTATATGCAATTTCTTTCTTTATCTCTTCTGCGCTTCTTCTCATATTTACACCTCTTTAAACCGACCGTTCAGTCTAATAATAACAAATTAAAAACCTCTATTACAAGAGGCTATATTCCATATTTAAGAAAACGTACTTTCAAACCACGTTCGAATCATATGTATTATTCCAATTTTAAATCCTAATTTAACAAGAAATACGCCTCCCGCAGCTAATAAAAATAACATTACTTTCCCCTTGTTTTTCACTTTCGGTTCCCTTTTCATTTCCATTCCCCTTAGTACGTTAAAAATATGTAATCAAACGTTTGTTTAACTGTTTTTATGCATATGTAAGCCAACTAATCAAACGTTTGTTTTAAAAAGAAATACGCCTATATAAGGCGCATTCTCATCAATCACCGCCACCTCCGCCACCATCGCAGCTGCCTCCGCTATCCCCACCGAAAGATCCTCCGCAATCATGTGAACCTCCATGCGAGCTATCATTATCAGATCCAGCAAAGAAAAATAATGGTGATGAGTTGTTAGATGAATTATGAATGTTATTTTGTTTCGTAAGATTTACCTTCTTTTGGTTCGATCGAACTGCTGTTACAATTATTCCAACTACAACAAATAATAGTATGAAAATAATAAATTCCATATAAAAACCTCCCTTAATCTTCGAATAATTGAATGGTTCTTTCTAGATTTTCAAGTGAAATAAAGCGTGATTCACGAAGAATTTCTTTTCCATTATAAAATAATAAAACTGTTGGCCCTGTAAATACTGCATATCGCCCTGCAATTTCTTGCATGTCTTGTAGTAATATTTCTACTTTCTCTACGTAATCATAATTCTCTAATACACCATTTACTTTTCTTAACATAACATCACAAACACCACAATTTTCTGTTTTAATAAACAGAAGTACTAATTGTTGTTCTTCAATATATGTCGCTAATTCTTCTATCGTTTCAAATGTATTCATCTTATCCCTCTTAGCGTAATTTACGAAATACTTTACCTTGGTACATACGAAAAGCTGAACTATCTTTCATTTTCCTCTTTTCCATTACCTGCTGAAAACGCAGCGTTTTTGCTGTTAACTCTTCTTGTAATTTTTTTCTCTCTGCTTCATCATAACAGCACGCAATTAAGTCTTCTATTTTTAATATATCTTTTTGTAGTTCCATTTCTGGTGGAATCATACCCGCATTTTTTAAAATTTTATAACTCATTCTCAGTTCTGGAGGTACCGTTGAAAGGTCTTCTAATTGTAGTGGTTTTCCTTTTCCCGGAATATGATAAAGGTCTCCATTCCGTATTGCTTGTCGAATTTTTTCTTCAGCAATGTTCAAAAAGACATCCACACCATTCGCTCCTTTACATATTTTTACTATTATTTTACATGATATTTTCTCATCTCGCTACGCTATTACAAATTGACTTCATACAATTTTTTCTCAAATTTAATTACAAGAAGCCTTTTCCCCCCTAATCAATATTTTATTTTCATGTGTAATCTGTATTAGAGCCACTTCATATTGAGAAAGTCTTTTTGAATCCAATAAAGCGTTTACACCAAATCTTACATTTGCTACGATTTAATCACCCCCAGCTCCCTTGTATAGACTTCGTGATGTCTGATCATTTTTATCCCGCTTTAATGGGCAGTAAGACCCCCACCTCAAAATTCAGCGAAAGCAAAGAAGTAAGGTGGGGGTCTGGCTGCCCATAAAATTCCGATTGGTTCAACTAGACGTTTCATACGTCTAGATTCATTTTGGTTTATTGGCGCAAGCCTTTAAATATATCTTTTATTTTGAAAGGAGAAATGACTATGAGATCAAAAAAATTCACGCTGCTATTACTATCCCTACTACTCTTCTTACCTCTTTTTCTCACAAACTTTATTACTCCAAATTTCGCATTAGCAGATTCACCAAAGCAAGGTCAAAAAATTGTTGGGTATTTTCCTTCGTGGGGCATTTACGGACGTAATTATCAAGTTGCAGACATTGATGCATCAAAGCTAACTCATTTAAACTATGCTTTCGCTGATATTTGCTGGAATGGAAAACATGGAAACCCTTCTACTCACCCCGATAATCCCAATAAACAAACGTGGAACTGCAAAGAATCTGGTGTACCACTGCAAAATAAAGAGGTTCCTAATGGTACTCTCGTACTCGGTGAACCATGGGCTGATGTCACAAAATCTTATCCGGGATCAGGCACAACTTGGGAAGATTGTGATAAATACGCCCGCTGTGGAAATTTTGGAGAACTGAAACGATTAAAAGCTAAGTATCCTCACTTAAAAACAATTATTTCCGTTGGTGGCTGGACTTGGTCTAACCGCTTTTCTGATATGGCCGCTGATGAAAAAACAAGAAAAGTATTCGCTGAATCCACAGTAGCTTTTCTTCGCGAATATGGATTTGACGGCGTTGATTTAGATTGGGAATACCCGGGCGTTGAAACGATTCCTGGCGGTAGTTATCGTCCTGAAGATAAGCAAAACTTCACCCTACTCCTTCAAGATGTTCGAAATGCACTAACGAAAGCTACTGCAGAAGATGGGAAACAATATTTACTAACAATCGCGTCAGGTGCAAGCCAACGTTATGCGGATCATACAGAGCTAAAGAAAATCTCTCAAATACTGGATTGGATTAATATTATGACATATGATTTCCACGGTGGATGGGAAGCTACTTCTAACCATAATGCAGCTCTATACAAAGACCCAAGTGACCCAGCTGCGGATACGAAATTTTACGTAGACGGTGCAATAGATATTTATACAAATGAAGGTGTTCCAGCAGATAAACTCGTATTAGGTGTACCTTTTTACGGACGTGGATGGAAAAGTTGCGGAAAAGAAAATAACGGACAATACCAACCTTGTAAACCAGGTAGTGATGGAAAGCTCGCTTCTAAAGGTACTTGGGATGATTATTCTACCGGTGACACAGGTGTGTACGATTATGGTGATTTAGCAGCTAATTATGTTAATAAGAATGGTTTTGTTCGCTATTGGAACGATGTGGCGAAAGTACCTTATTTATATAATGCGACTACAGGAACCTTTATTAGCTATGATGACAGCGAATCTATGAAATATAAAACAGACTATATAAAAACAAAAGGTTTAAGTGGCGCAATGTTTTGGGAGCTAAGCGGGGATTGCCGTACAAGTCCAAAATATAGTTGTAGCGGACCTAAATTACTTGATACGTTAGTAAAAGAGCTACTTGGTGGACCTATTACTCAAAAAGATACTGAATCACCAACAAACGTAAAAAATATTGCTGTTACAAATAAAAATTCAAACTCCGTTCAATTAAACTGGACTGCATCTACTGATAACGTAGGAGTTACAGAATATGAAATTACTGCCGGAGAAGAGAAATGGAGTACAACAACAAATAGCATTACAATTAAAAACTTAAAATCTAATACAGAATACACATTTTCAATAACAGCAAAAGATGCTGCTGGGAATAAATCACAACCTACTTCCATTCTTGTAAAAACAGATGATACGAACACAACACCTCCTGATGGAAATGGGACTGCTACCTTTTCAGTCACTTCAAATTGGGGAAGTGGTTACAACTTCTCGATTGTAATTAAAAATAGTGGAACGACCCCTATTAAAAATTGGAAATTAGAATTTGATTACAACGGCAATTTAACACAAGTTTGGGATTCTAAAATTAGTAGTAAAATAAATAATCATTACGTAATTACGAATGCAGGATGGAATGGTGAAATTCCCCCTGGAGGATCGGTTACAATCGGAGGGGCAGGAACAGGCAATCCTGCTGAACTTGTAAATGCATCCATTAGTGAAAACTAAACGTAACTTCCATTAATTATTTCATTAAAGTTTGAATTTAGGTTTGAGTACTCTATCCTAAATTCAAACTTTTAATTTTATGAAAAATCACAAATGAAATTATAATAACCTATTATAATCATATTTAGTTTCTAATATGAAGTTAGTATGAAGTTCATCTGAATTTTACATGAATTTCCTTTAGGTTCTATTGTCTTCCTATACTAATCACATTATCCTTTACATATAGGAATTATTTTTATTCCATTTCAAACTATCTATATATACAAAGAAGGATAGTCGCCTATTAGGGAAAGGCATCTAATATTATAAATATAACAAAAGAAAAAGCACGCTTATAAGCGCACCATAAGAGTGCTTCTTCATACAATTCTCATGTAAGAGTTCTCGAAAATCATGTTAATCACAAAGAAAAGGCATTAGCTTATACAAGCTAATGCCTTTTCTTTATTCATATTATTCAGCGTTCCATTCTTCTATATTCCATACTTTTGTTATCCACGCTTCATAGAAAGAAGGCTCATGTGAGACAAGTAAAACTGTTCCTTTATATTGTTTTAACGCTTCCTGTAAAGACTTCTTTGTTTCTATATCCAAATGATTAGTTGGTTCATCTAAAATTAAAACATTGCTTTTCGTTACGATCAGTTCGCATAAACGTACTTTCGTTTGTTCCCCACCACTTAATAAACGAATCGGTTTTAATACGTGTTCTTCTTTTAATCCACACTTCGCTAATGCTTGGCGCACTTCTTTCTTTGTCATATCTGGTCGTTCTGCCCAAACTTTCTCTAATGGTGTTATTTCTGAAGCAAACTCTTCCTGGGCAAAATAAGCAGGATTTACTCGTTCTCCAATAGAAATTGAACCACTTAGCGATTTTATTTGGCCTAATAACGTTTTTAACATCGTCGTTTTTCCAATTCCATTGTGACCAACAATCGCTATCTTTTCTCCTTTTTTCACTTGTAAATTCAACTCTGGACATAACGGATCACTATAACCTATCCTTAGTTTCTCAGCCTGTAGTATACGACTCACTGGCTCCTCATAAACATTGAAATCAAAACGGGATCGAGTTACAGAATTAACCTTTTCAACCCTTTGTATTTTCTCCAATACTTTCTCTCGACTTTTAGCCTGTTTTGCTTTTCGAATTTTATTTTTTTGAATAAATGTTTCTAACTGAGAGATTTCTTTTTGTTGTTTCACATACGCCGATTGTAATTGTTTCTTTTGCACTTGGTAACTTTGCATAAACTGTTCATAATTCCCTACGTATCGCTTCACTTTCCCTCCTTCTAGATGATAAATCACATTCGTAATACTGTTTAAAAATACTTCATCATGAGAAATGATCACATAAGCTTTTTCATAAAGTCTCAAATACGATTGCAACCATTCTATATGAGCTGTATCTAAATAGTTTGTTGGCTCATCTAGCAATAAAATATCAGCTTTTTCTAAAAGGAGCTTCCCAAGTAATAACTTTGTTCGTTGTCCTCCGCTTAACTGTGAAACATCCTTTTTTAAACCTATTTCAAGTAAACCTAACCCGATTGCTACTTCATCAATTTCTGTATGAATTTGATAGAAATTAGAACTTTCCAATATAGTTTGTAATTCTCCATACCTTACTAACATTTTTTCTATTTCTTCTGCTCCATCCATTTCTTCTGCAATTTTTAACATTTCGCATTCAATCGTATACAAATCCGAAAATGCGCTTTGTAAATATCCTTCAACTGTGATTCCCTCTTGTAAATCCATATGCTGCTGCAAGAAACCTACCTTCACATACGGAAACCACTCAATGTTCCCATCATCATGTATAAGTTCTCCTGTTAAAATTTTTAACAATGTTGATTTTCCAATTCCATTTTTCCCTACTAACCCAACATGCTCGCCCTTTAATAGTCGGAAACACGCATTATATAAAATGGTCTTCTCACCATACGAATGACTTAAATTTTCTACTGTTAATATACTCATTTTTTCTCTCCTTTACTTATGGTTCATAAGCTAAATAGAGAGAGCAACAGTATAAAGCCTTATTTAATTGTGCATATAAAAAATGGGTAAGGTGAATACACCTTACCCATTACATATTATCGTAAAAAAGGATTAAGGTTCTTTACCTGCTGTCTTCAATTTAGCTTAATGGTTAAAAATGGGCAGACTTCTCCCTTATCAAGCTAAAACCATTTGAAGAACAGTTGATAAAGTCATTTTATCCTTTCACTCCTTTAACATTTGTTATATTAAGAGTATAAACTACTCTGTTATATTCTATTCTCTATTGTTCTTTTTGTTCCTTCTCCGTTTTATCGTTTTCTGCATAAATTTCTTTATACATCTTTTCTAATGCATATGGACTTGTAAAGATAATTGTTAATGATTTCCACATATAAATTCTTCTTTGTAATTCTATTCCATACTCTTTACTCACTATATTTTTCACTTCTGGGATATGATCTTCAGTTTGAAATTGTTGCACAGACTTTAATTCATTCGTTTTAAAATCTGTTAAAAATCCTATTACACTTCGCCCATGTTCCTGTGACCTTTCTTCTAAATCAAAATGAATCGAATGAACAAAACCTAAAACGTGAAAGATTTGAGCATGCAACCCGACAGCAGCACGCTGTTCCATTAAGTTGTAGCACTCTCTTTTTAACTCTTCTACCATTTCTAAAGAATTTCTATTAACTTTCCTTTTGCCAACAAACATAATTTTTACAATATGAGCGACTGCTCCCATACTTTTTAATACACTCTCTAAAATTTCTACCGCATCTTCCACATAACCATTTGTAATTATAGAATGAATAAATTCATCTAATAGCGCTTGAAACTTTTTAACTAAATGTAAATCACATAATTCTGGAACATCTTTTCTCAATTGATCCCGGCCTTGAACCCAATTTAAAACTTCTGTCATTTCTTCTTCTTTTAATTCACGATGCTCCATACCATACTTCATTAATAAAATATGATTTTTTAATAAACACTTTCCTTCTTCAAGATTATCAGCTGTTAACGAATCAACTATTTGCTCTATAGATTTCATCTTTCTCCCCCTATAAAAAAAGCCTCTTAACAGTAATTATACCAAAAACTGTTAAAAGACTTTTTCTATTTTTTCATATAAGGAGCTAATACTCTCAGAATTTCTTCCTTATCCTTCTTTAACTCCAGTGATGTTAACATATCCATCGTTCGTGGTCTAGGTAATTTCACTTGTACCTCACCAACTATCGATGCCGGTCTTTGAGATAAAATAAATACGCGATCCGAAAGCAAGATTGCCTCGTCTAAGTCATGTGTAACCATAACGATCGTTTGCTTCTCTTGGTGCCAAGAGTTCAAAAGCCAGCTATGTACTTCCATTTTTGTAAAGGCATCTAATTTTCCGAAAGGCTCATCAAGTAGCATAATTGGTTTTTCACATAAATATGTGCGCAGAAAACTAATCCTTTGGCGCATACCACCAGACAATTCATCTGGATAATGGTCTGCATATTCATCTAGCTGAAACTGCTTTAATGCTTCCATTCCTTCTGTGAGCCTTTGTTTTTTCGGTTTCCCTTCGATTTCCAATGGCAGCACTATATTTTGCAAAGCTGATCGCCACGGTAGTAATAAATCTTGTTGCGGCATATAACTTACGACATCTTGCTCTTGTACGTGCTTATCCTTATACGTTACATTTCCGCTTGTTGGATTTTCAACATTTGCAATCATATTTAATAATGTGCTTTTCCCGCAACCACTCGGTCCTACAAAGGAAACGAACTCTCCCTCTTGTATAGAAGCACTAATATTTGCTAATACATTCTTTCCATCGAAAGATTTCACAATATCTTTTATTTGTAATCCACTCATTTTTCGCTTGGAAGGAACTCATTTGTAAAGGCATCTTTCACATCAATTTTCTTCTTAATAACTTTGTTATCATATAAGAAATTCATGTAATTCGTCCAAACTTCTTCCTTCTGTACTCCCCATACTTTTGCATCATCTTGATACTTCGTACTTAACCACTTTTGACTTTCTTGTACTAAGTCTTTATTTACATCTGGAACAGCCTTAATTAAAATATCAGCAGCTTCTTTCGGTTCTTTAATTGCAAAGTTATAACCTTCTGTCGTTGCACTCATAAACTTTTTCACAAAGTCTTTATCTTGTTTCGTATGTTTTTCACTCGTAATCATAACAGGACTATAGAAATCAAGCGCTGGATCTAGGTCTTTCACCATAATCGTATTTAACTCTTTTCCTTGGCGCTTCGCTTCAATGCCATCCCATCCGTAATAAATCCATTCAAAGTCTGCATCACGACCGATTGATTTGAAGAAATCTGTTTGTCCTAAGATGATTTTTTCAACTTTATTAAAATCAGCTTGATTTTTCTCCATAATTGTCTTTAATGTAGCTTCTTCCGCTGGTCCTCCCCAGCCTCCGTAACGTTTACCTTCAAAATCTTTCGGTGAAGTCATGTTATCTTTCTTAAGCGATGCAAAAGCTGAAGTGTTATGCTGAATAATCGCTCCTACAGACACAACAGGAATACCTTCCACACGAGCCAACGTTACATTTTCTTGTGCACTTATTGCAAAGTCAGCTTTTCCTGAAGCTATCATTTGCTCCGCTGTCACATTATCACCAGGCTGAATAATTTCTACATCTAAGCCTTGCTTTTTATAATAATCTTTCGCTTGTGCTACATATAAGCCAGTATGATTCGTATTCGGAAACCAATCTAATACTACTTTTACTTTTTGATCTTTACTTGCACTTTCTTCTTTCTTCGCCGGATTACATCCAACCACACCTACCGCTAATAAGGCAGCCAACATAACTTTTAAACTTTTTTTCATTTTCTGCCGTCCTTTCTATATATCCATGGTGCTGTTATTCTTGCCATAAACTCCACGATAAAATACAGACATAATGTCACCATAACAATAATTGCTGCAACACCAAATACTCGGGCTGTTAAAAAGGATTTCGTAGCCCTCGTAAGCATAACTCCTAATCCTTCACTGGCACCGAGCCATTCTCCAATAATCGCTCCCATTACGCTATATGTAACTGCAATTTTTAACCCTGAGAAAAAGTATGGAAGCACTGCTGGAAACTTTACTTTCTGATAAACTTGCCATTTCGTTGCCTTCATCGTTTGCAACAACTTCAACATATTTTTATCTACCGTTTGAAAACCTTCTAAAATGCTAAGCGCAATCGGGAAGAAACAAACGAGTATGACTACCATTACTTTCGGTAGCATTCCATATCCAAACCAAATAATAAATAACGGTGCAAGTACAACGATTGGAATCGTTTGCGAAATAACAAGCAACGGATTTATTAAAATACGAAATAAAGGGATAACGTCCATAATAATTGCAATACTTGTCCCAATTAAAATCGCAAAGAACAGTCCAATTATAACCTCTTGCAGCGTTTGTATCGTATTTGGTAATAGTAAATCTTTCATTCCAATTAATTCTTGAACAATGGCTGAAGGCTTCGGTAAAATCCAAGGTTCAATTTTAAATAATGAAACAGATCCTTCCCATATCGCAATGAGAAGGATAAGCCAAATTGTTGTAATTAGTTTAGATTGCTTCTGGTTTTGCATATTCATCACGGTACTTCCAAACTTTTTCATCTATCGTTACACCAGTGCTTGGACGATAGTGGATTTTAATAGAAGTAATTACTTCTTCTGCTCCAGCATCCACACATGTTTGTTGTGCACGTTTAATGACATCAAGAAGTACATCTAATTCTCCTTCCAGCGTTGTTTCCATTGCCCCTACTTCATAACGAACTCCCGATTGTTGTACAACCTCAATTGCTTTATCAACAACAGAATACACATCTTTGTTCTTCGCTTGTGGTACTACTGAAAATGAAATTGTAACTTGTTGTGACATAGTAAAATCCCCCTTATAAAATGAAATATTAAAACAAGAAAAGGCTTTCCTACTGCGTAGGAAAGCCTTGTATGCAAGTTATTATAGAATAACATATGCTACATCACTTTAAGTAACTCCCTACGCTGGCATTATCCAGATCAGGTTGAGGGTCGATGTTTGTTTACATCCTCTCAGCCAATTGGCTCCCCGGTCCTTAATTCGTTTTCATTGTAGCATGATTTATTTTATTGAACAAACAAAAGCACGTATAATCCTTTCATTTAACTTTTGAATTCACCAATTAACTCTTGTAACTCCTGTGAAAGCCAGCTTAAAGAACTAGATAATTCAGCAATATTTTGTACAGACATTTCCTGTTCTTTCATACTTTCTTCAATATTATTACTACTATTTGCATACGTATTTGCAATAAGTGATAGTTCATTTACAACACGAACAATATTTTGGCTATTTTGCAATATATCACTTGAATTGCTAGAAACAACTCTAACTTGATTTGTAACAGATTGTGCTGATTTTGAAATTTTTTCAAAGAAAGCACCACTACTTTGAAAAAGTTTCATTCCGGATTCTACTTCTTTTGAAGCTTTTTGTATTGAAACAGCAGCTTCTTCTGTTTCAACTTGTGTTTCCCCTATTAATTTCGTTATATCTTTTGCTGATGCTTCCGTCTGCTCTGCTAATTTACGTACTTCATCAGCAACAACGGCAAATCCCTTTCCGGTTGCCGCAGCACGTGAAGCTTCGATAGAAGCATTTAAAGCTAGAGAATTCGTTTGATTTGAAATACTTGTAATTACATTTACAATATCACTAATTTCTTTTGATCTCGTTTCCAAAGAATGAATGATAGAAGATAAATTTTGTACTGCATTTTGTATTATTTTCATTTGATTCATCGTCTGTTCAATAATACCATTTCCTTTTACTGAATGATGCTTCATACCTTCAGACTCTTTCGTCATTTGTTTTGCAGTATTAGTTATCTCTTCCATCCTATCTTCCATTTCATATACAATATCTAAATACTTTGGTACTGACGTTTCTTGTAATTGAACGCCAGCCCTTAACTCAACTATAGAACTTACGATTCCTTGGACTGCCATGCTATTTTCTTTCGTACTCACTGACAATTCTTGTGAAGATGAGGAAACCTGTTCTGCTGTCTGCTTCACTTTATCTATAATTCCTTTAAACTTCTCGATTGTATTATTAAAATACGAATTAATAATACCAATATCATCTGGTCTTTCCTCTAATTTAATACTCAAATCACCTTCACCGACTCTGCGCAATCCTTCACGTAAATCCCGTAATGGAGCAAGTGCGTTACGTACAATTAAGAATTGAATAACAGTTGCAATTAAAACAGAAATACAAATAAACATTAAACCTTGTATAATGAACTTTTCCTTTGTACTAGGAACAATAGAGGCATCTACATCAGCTGCAACAAGTGCCACAATGTTCCCTTCTCCATCTTTAATTGGCTCTAATATCGTTACCCATGTTCCTAATGCGTCTTCATATACTTCTGTCATATTTGCTTTTTTCGTGCTCATTACCTTATCATATGCTTTCATCCAAAGGTCTGGTTGCTTATAATATTCTCCTGGCCTTACTTCAACAACATTTGTTAAACCTGTAGACAAATCAATGATTTGTAGCTCACCTTTTTCATTTTTTTTCGCTCCAACAATATACGTTTGTCCAACACTATTCAATTCTTCCGTTGATTCATCTAATTTCTCTGTTAACTTCTCTCTCTTTTCTCTTTCCGCCGTTGGGTCTTTTGCAACATCTCTCAATATGTCCGCATCTAATTTATGTACTACCGTATCTCCTGTTTCAAAAGAATGCCTTTCAAATATAGACATCATACTATTTTGAAACATATTAAAACTTAACGCTCCCATAGTACCAACAAGCGTCAAAATAACTAACACAGTTAACAACACATTTTTTTGAAGAAATGATAGATTGCGCCAATATTTTTTCATTAACATCACCTTTCTTAATTAACTTAATATAAAGTGAAACTATTAAAATATAAACCTTATTAACAATCGTTAAAAGTTCTCATTTGTTTATAAGGTGAAACTTTAATCAGTGGGGGTTTTGTTCATCCCCCACTGATTATTAGTTGAACCAATCGGGCTTTTACGGGCAGTTGATCCCCCACCTAACTTCTTTGCTTCCGCTGAATTTTGAGGTGGGGGTCTTACTGCCCGTTAATGCGGGATAAATAAAAAAAAGACCAATGAAAAGAGCATTGGTCAAGACCAACCCTATCCGTCCGGTAACTGGCTAGCATAGCCTTTCGGCCTTAGCTCCTGTAGTTTTGCGTCCTAATGTTTCCATCAGTTTGCCTTTCTCGCTGAACGAGTTGAACGATATGGGAGTTCTATGAGAATTAAATTATTCTCTATCAAAGATTACAACATAAAAATTAAAATGTCTACCTATTTAGAGATGCAGATGTATAGTTTCAACGAATTATTTTTTCGAAATAATTTAACAAAGTACGTGAATGTTACATTTCTTGTGTTATATAATAAAAAATATATGAAACACAAGGATTATTTTGAATATTTATTTTAATTTTCGTTCAAATTAAATTATTCAAATATATCTTAACTAATGAATTTCGGAGGTAGTTTATCATGTTTTGGCTACAATTTCTTACGTTACTACTCTGCATTTTTATTGGCGCACGCCTAGGTGGAGTCGGTCTAGGAGTGATGGGTGGCGTTGGTATGGCAATACTTGTTTTCGTCTTCCACTTACAACCTACAGCTCCTCCTGTTGATGTAATGCTTATGATTTTAGCAGTAATTACAGCTGCCGGTGCACTTCAAGCCGCTGGAGGAATGGACTACCTTGTTCATCTGGCTGAGAAAGCATTACGAAAAAATCCAAAGCGTATTACATTCTTCGCTCCAATTGTTACTTATTTATTTACACTCTGCGCAGGAACTGGTCACGTTGCTTATTCTGTACTTCCTGTTATCGCAGAAGTTTCTCGCGAATCGGGGATTAGACCAGAACGACCAATGTCAATTGCCGTAATCGCTTCTCAACAAGCAATTACAGCTAGTCCTATATCAGCTGCAACGGTTGCACTTTTAGCAATGCTAGCTGACTATAAAATCACTTTATTAGATATTTTAAAAGTAAGTATCCCTTCTACTTTTATCGCTTGTATGATAGCTGCATTTGTTGCTAGCAAAATGGGGAAAGAATTAAATGAAGACCCTGAATACTTAAAACGATTAAAAGAAGGAATGATTCCTAAGATTGAAGAGAAAAAAGGATTTACCGGTGTAAAAGGCGCTAAATTATCAGTTATCCTTTTCCTAGTAGGAACTTTTCTTGTCGTACTTCTCGGTTCATTTGAAGCACTTCGTCCAGGATGGATGGTTGACGGGAAGTTAGTTCGTCTTTCCATGCCAAACACAATTGAAATGGTTATGTTAACGATCGCAGCTCTTATTATTATTTTCTGTAAACCAAATGTAGAAAGTATCGTGTCTGGTAACGTCTTTAAAGCGGGGGCAACAGCAGTTGTTGCTATTTTCGGTATCGCTTGGATGGGAGATACTTTCTTTAACGGAAACTTAAATATGATTCAAGGATCAATTCAGCACCTAGTAACAAGTGCACCATGGCTATTTGCCATCGCATTATTCATTCTATCTATTTTACTATATAGCCAAGCCGCAACGGTACGTGCTTTAATGCCACTTGGATTATCACTCGGTATTCCACCAGCACTACTAATCGCGATGTTCCCTGCAGTAAACGGATACTTCTTTATTCCAAACTATGGAACAATCGTTGCTGCCATTAACTTTGATCGCACTGGTACAACTGGCATTGGTAAATATGTTTTAAATCATAGCTTTATGATTCCAGGCCTAATCGCCACATTCACTTCTATCGGAATTGGAATGCTCCTAATATCAATTATGTTTTAAAGAAAAAGCACAAACCGATAATTTTAAAAGGTTTGTGCTTTTTTTAATCAAACGTTTGTTTAAATAAACGAAACAATTCATTTTGCAACTCTACAAACCTTCCCCGTTTCAAATAATCCCTCCTATTTCTAATTATTAATATCAAAAAAGCTATGCAGCATTTTAATACGACATAGCCTTCTTCTACAAACTCTTACTTACTTCCTCTACTAGCTTCTTCGTACTTTCATACGCAGATTCCGCTAAACTAATCGCAGAAATAACGGAAACACCGTCTGCACCCGCTTCTATAACTGAAGCTGTATTTTCAATTGTAATACCACCAATCCCGACGATCGGTATTGTAATTCCTTGCTCCCTAAAATGAGCTAAACCATTCGTTCCTTGCACAGCTTTCGTATCTTTTTTCGTACTCGTTGGGAAAATAGGGCCAACACCTAAATAATCCGCTCCGTTTTCAATTGCCCAGCGTGCTTCTTCAATTGTATGTGTAGATACACCAACAATTTTATCCCCCATTTTTTCACGAACAGAAGTAATCCCTTCATCATCTTGTCCAACATGCACGCCATCTGCATCTAACTCGATAGCTAGTTCCACATCATCATTTACGATGAACGGTACACCGTACTCCTTACAAATTGCTTGTAGTTCTTTTGCGAAACAAATGCGGTCCTCTCCTGTTAAAGCACCTTCTCCCTTTTCACGAAATTGAAAAATTGTTATACCGCCTTCGAGTGCATCTCTCAATACTTGTAGCGGCTCTTTCGCACAATTGTTACTTCCCATAATAAAATATACTGATAACAACCTAGACATTTCAGCCTTTGTAATACGCGACATCTAGTTCCCCTCCTTACTATATAATTTCAATCTTCCCGTACTTCTCAATATCACCTGAAGTGGTATTCGCTAACTGATTTAAAAATTCAATTTGGAAACTACCAGGTCCTTTTTCCACCGTCTTGGCAGCTGCCAGTTCCGCAGCTACACTATAAAACGTTAATGCCGCTACCGCTGCCTTTACATAATCCTTTTCTACCGCTACAAATGCTCCTATTACAGAAGTTAGTAAACAACCAGTTCCCGTAACTTTCGTTAAAATAGGGTGACCATTTTGAATAAGGATCGTTCGCTCTCCATCTGTAACAACATCTTCTTTTCCAGTAATTACCATAACTGTATTCAATTCATCCGCTGCCTGTTTTGCAATACTTACGACATTGCCATTACCAGCACCAGCGTCTACTCCTTTAATTTCCCATCTCTCATTAATAACGTTCGCTATTTCAGCTGCATTTCCGCGAATAATCGCTAACTCAATTTCAGCCGGAATATGTCTCGCAACTTCTGTTCGATACGATGTTGCTCCTGCACCAACTGGATCAAACAGTACTGGTACATTGTTCACATTTGCTGATTTACCAGCAAGTAACATCGCTTCTACCTCATCAGGACGAAGTGTACCCATGTTCAAAACAAGCGCCCCAGCAATGCTAGCCATTTCTGCTACTTCTTCTTTTGCATATGCCATTACAGGCGATGCTCCTAGCGCTAACAAACCGTTAGCTGTGAAATTTGTGACAACAACATTTGTAATATTATGAACGAGCGGATTAGATTTTCTCACAAAATCCACTACTTTGCTAATTTCTTTCATATTCATCCTTCTCATCTCCTAACTATAGTGATGGGAGATACACAAAAAAGCACTTTGCGCGTACGCAAAGTGCCTGAACATGTGCTTTTACACTCTCCCTACGCTGGCATTATCCAACAGGTTCAAATGGTCAATAACGGATTAGTCATACTCTCAGTTTGCATCCACAAACTCCCATGTGCTTATTATATTTCTACTTCAAAGTCTACTCTTATTCTAGTAAAATAACAAGTTCTTTACTTTTCTATTTCATATAGAAGCAACTAATAAAACAATACGCATAATCAATATCTATTTCTCATAGTCTCATCATGGTGCATATTATGTTCTGTCGCCATCATTCACTTTCAAACAGATGTTATCCCACTAAAAAACGTTCAAATCTGGAGCGAAACTGAATCTCAAGAAGATGTATGCTATAGTTAACGTATGGAAATTTGAAAGGATGTTTTAAATATGTCAAAAAGCGTTGTAATCGCTGAAAAGCCTTCCGTTGCACGTGATATTGCTCGCGTACTGAAGTGCGATAAAAAAGGAAACGGCTACCTTGAAGGTAGTAAATATATTGTAACTTGGGCTTTAGGTCACCTTGTTACATTAGCAGATCCAGAAAGCTATGATGTGAAATATAAAAAGTGGAATTTAGAAGATTTACCGATGCTACCTGAGCGTTTGAAATTAACGGTTATTAAACAAACTGGGAAACAATTTAATGCTGTAAAAAGTCAGCTACTTAGAAAAGATGTAACTGAAATTATTGTAGCAACAGACGCTGGACGTGAAGGAGAATTAGTCGCTCGCTGGATTATTGATAAAGTTCGAGTTAACAAACCGATCAAACGTCTATGGATTTCATCTGTTACTGATAAAGCGATTAAAGATGGTTTTGCAAATTTAAAACCAGGTAAAGCATATGACAATTTATACGCTTCAGCAGTTGCCCGTTCAGAAGCTGACTGGTATATCGGCCTTAACGCGACTCGCGCTTTAACGACTCGCTTTAATGCCCAGCTGAATTGCGGCCGTGTACAAACACCTACTGTCGCAATGATCGCTAATCGTGAAGATGAAATAAAGAACTTCAAAGCTCAAACTTACTACGGCATCGAGGCTCAAACGACAAATCAGTTAAAACTAACTTGGCAAGATGCAAACGGCAATAGCCGCAGTTTCAATAAAGAAAAAATTGATGGTATTGTAAAAGATTTAGATAAGCATAATGCTACCGTTGTGGAAATTGATAAAAAACAGAAGAAGTCATTCTCTCCTGGTCTTTACGATTTAACTGAATTACAACGTGATGCAAATAAAAAGTTCGGTTACTCTGCGAAAGAAACATTAAACATTATGCAGAAATTGTATGAGCAACATAAAGTGCTAACATACCCTCGTACAGATTCACGCTATATTTCATCTGATATCGTTGGGACACTTCCAGAACGTCTAAAGGCGTGCGGAGTTGGAGAATATCGTTCTTTAGCACATAAAGTATTACAAAAGCCTATCAAGGCTAATAAATCATTTGTTGATGATAGTAAAGTAAGCGATCATCACGCAATTATTCCGACAGAAGGATACGTTAACTTCTCCGCCTTCACAGATAAAGAACGTAAAATTTATGATTTAGTTGTCAAACGTTTCTTAGCCGTTTTATTCCCAGCATTCGAATACGAACAACTAACGTTACGCACAAAAGTTGGCAATGAAACGTTCATTGCACGCGGAAAAACAATTTTACATGCCGGCTGGAAAGAAGTATATGAAAACCGCTTTGAAGATGATGATGTAACGGATGACGTAAAAGAGCAACTTCTACCTCGCATTGAAAAAGGCGATACATTAACTGTAAAGTTAATTATGCAAACATCAGGTCAAACGAAAGCACCTGCACGTTTTAATGAGGCGACTTTACTTTCAGCAATGGAGAATCCTACAAAATATATGGATACGCAAAACAAACAACTTGCTGATACGTTAAAATCAACTGGTGGATTAGGTACTGTAGCGACACGTGCTGATATTATCGACAAGCTATTTAATTCATTCTTAATTGAAAAACGTGGTAAAGATATTCACATTACTTCAAAAGGGCGTCAGTTGCTTGATTTAGTACCAGAAGAACTAAAATCCCCTACACTAACTGGTGAATGGGAACAAAAACTTGAGGCTATCGCAAAAGGTAAACTAAAAAAAGAAGTGTTCATTTCAGAAATGAAGAACTATACAAAAGAAATTGTATCTGAAATTAAATCAAGTGATAAAAAATATAAACATGACAACATTTCAACAAAGTCTTGTCCAGACTGTGGTAAACCAATGCTAGAGGTAAACGGCAAAAAAGGAAAGATGCTCGTTTGCCAAGATCGTGAATGTGGTCATCGTAAAAATGTATCTCGTACAACAAACGCTCGCTGTCCGCAATGTAAGAAGAAATTAGAATTACGTGGTGAAGGTGCAGGACAAATCTTCGTATGTAAATGTGGCTATCGCGAAAAACTTTCCACGTTCCAAGAGAGACGAAAAAAAGAATCTGGAAACAAAGCTGATAAGCGTGACGTTCAAAAATATATGAAACAACAGAACAAAGAAGAAGAACCATTAAATAATCCGTTCGCAGAAGCATTAAAGAAATTAAAATTCGATTAAACAAAAAGGTTCCTACCTCTATCGGTAGGAACCTTTTATTTTAGTGAATGATTTTACTTCCTTTTGCGTTCTCAACGAATTTTTCACTCGATTTGTTAATTGGTGTTTTCAGTAATAACGCAGCAACAATCATAACTACTACGAAAGCACTTAATACAAGTAAATCTCGCGTTACGATATCCCACAGCATTCCGCCTACTGTTTCACGAATTGCACTAATTGCATATGTGAACGGTAAGAATGGATAAATTGCTTGGAAGAACGCTGGTGTCATTTGAATTGGGAATGTTCCGCCCGATCCTGCTACTTGCAGTACAAGTAAAATGATCGCCATCGATTTCCCAACGTTTCCGAAAATAGAAACGAGTGAGTATACGATACAAACGAAGACTCCACCAATAAATAAACTAAATAACACAAACCAGAACTTATCGACTACGTACGTACCGAGTAAGAATATATCTCCCATTGATACGATAAACGCTTGTGAAAGACCTATCGTTAAGAATGTTAATAAACGTCCGAAGTAAATTTCATGGCTCTTATAATTCGCGCCCTCTTCATGTACTTCTACTGTTAATAATGAAACCATTAATAATGCGCCTACCCATAATGCAAGCACTGTATAGAACGGTGACATTGCTGAACCGTAGTTCGGCATCGCAAATAATTTATTCTCTTTTAAATTTACTGGATTCGCAAAGTAATCACTTTGCTTTTCAACATCATTTTTCAATAAGCGTATGATGTCTTTTAAATCCTCTTCAGATTCAAAATCACGAATTTTATTTGCTAATTCTTTAATCTTTTTCTCAGTCTCCGGCATTTCAGCTTTAATATCTGCTAATTTCTTTTTACCATCTACTAAGCCTTTTGATGAATCTTCTAGTAATTTTTTAACATCTGGAAGCTTTTTGTCTGCATCATTTAAAATTTGAGTTGTATTTTTCGACATCTCTTTTGTACGAGCAATTGCTGTATTGAAATTAGGTACAATTTCTGAATCATACGTCGATAATACATCTGTTAATTGAGCTGATCCACCCTTCGCAGCGTTGTTAATACTTTCAATTACATCTTTTGTAGGTTTCTGACCATTGTTAAGAAGTGTAATCCCCTTATTTGTTGCCTCTACACCTTTTTGAAGACTACTTTTCGCTTTATTTAATTTCGCAATTCCATTATTAAGGTTTTTATCACTATTTACATCTGCTAAAACCTTATTTGTACTTTCTAGAACTGGAATCATATCATCAATTAAACCAATTCCAGCTTGGAATTGACCATTTAAACTTTTTAAGGCTTCCTTCGAACCTTCTAAACCATTAACACCTCTATTTTGTACATCCTCTAATGCTTTTTGGACACTAGATTTAGTACTTTCAAGACTATTCTTTGCTTTCTCATAATCCGCTTTTGCATTATCATATATTTGATTTGCATCTGCTTTAGCTTGATCTACTGTGCTAACTGCTTTTTTATAATCTGCTACAAATGTTTCATTGTAATCTTTTTCAGCTCGATCGATTAAAGCATTTGTTTCATTTAATTTCTGATTGATTCCATCACGCACATCTTGTTTAACTTCTTGACCTGTGCTAATTAAATCGTTTAAACGTTTAAAACGATTATTTAAATCTTGTTGTCCATTCTTAATATCCGTTAAATGCTCTTTTCTTGTTTTAAAGAAATTTTGTCCAAACTCAGTTTGAGCCCCTTGCTCTAAACGAGCCATAACATCAATTACATAAGAAAGATTGTCAATATGCGTTTGAAGATTATTAGATATAGTCGAAATATTTTTCTTGGCTATCTCTGGATCAACGCTTCCATTTTGCAATCCATCCATAACACTTTGTGCATAAGCTGTTCCTGCACGTGATGAGCTTAAAACATTATTTACTGTTTGATTAATATTTTGTGCTATCCCCTTATAACCATCACTATTCAACTTAGAAAGGTCTGGTCTTGCAGGGAATTCAGGTAATCCATTCATTCCAGACAAGTCAGGAATATTTAATTCTACACCTGGATTCATTAAAAAGTCAGTAAATGCAGCTGCACTATCCATAACGCCTTTTGCTGCTACTAAATCATTTCTTATCGTCCCTGGAGCATTTTTTAATGTTTGATCTTGTCTTGCAAAAAACTTATCTAAATTCGCCAATGCTTCCTGTCCATCATTTATGACACTCTCTACAACAGGTAAATCTTTCTGCGCCACTTTCACAACATCTTCCGCTCGAGTCGCATCATCTAACGCCTTATCCATCAGTGTATTCATTTCTGGGAATTGCGCTTCTAACTTAAATACAAGATCTTTTACTTTCTCGATACTTGGTAAATTTGTTTCTAAATCGATTCCAAGATCATTAAAAACTTTAAAAATCTCACCGTTTGCTGTTTTAACAAAGTTTTTACTAATTTCTTCTGTAATACCTGATGCACCTTTTGCTGTAATTTTTGGTGCAATCGCATTTACTTTTTCATTTACATAGTAATCCAGTTCTGGTTTCTGTGGATTTTCATCCAGAACAGTTGCAATCTTTTCAGAGAAATCTTTTGGAATTGTAATACTTGCATAGTAATCCCCGCGCTCAACTCCGTAAATTGCTTGTTTTTCGTCTACAAATTTCCACCCAAGATTTTTGTTTTTCTTAAGAGAATCTACAATCTCGTCACCAATATTGATGTCTTTTCCTCTTAAATTAGAGCCAGCATCTTGGTTAGAAACTGCAATGGGAACCTCTTTTGTATTTCCGTACGGATCCCAGGAAGCTTTAATGTTAAACCATGCATATAACGATGGTAAAATCATTAATCCTACAACAATAACAATTGCAGCCCAATGTTTAGCTACATTCCGTAAATCTGTCTTATAAATACGCCAAATTTGTTTCATAGAAGTTATCACCTAATTATATATTTTTCCTTCTTTAGAAAATGATACATACATTTTGCAATTATATCACTTTCTACATCGTGGATTAACCAAAAACGAACTATTTTTCCCATTAACTTTGACTTACTACATTATATAACGAAGTCAGTCAAAGTATGAATACAAAATGACCAAATCGGTTTTACATTCAATAATAACAAATATATAGGAAATGTCATAAAAAATACAAGTATTTTCTCTTGGAAATACTTGTATTCCTCAAAAAAATCCTCACAGCTTTTCATCATCTGTGAGGATTTCTTCTATTATATATCTACTTGTACTTCTACACCGAAATGATCTGAAATTACATTTCGGTTTGTACCATTAAAAATGACTTTTGAAGAACGAACTTTTTCACTTTGGTTACACAATATTAAATCGATTCGTAGATTATGTTTATTTTCATCCCAACCAGCAATCTCACCTTGGACCGTTGTTCCTTCATCTTTCTCTATTGCTAGTTCATATGTGTCATACAAACCTTTTTGCATCATATATTCATAACCCTCACCTTGCAAACGGGCGTTATTATTAAAATCACCCATTAAGAAGGATAGTTCATTGCTATCTACACGCTCCATCAAACGATTAACTTGACCTTCAAATCGTTCTTCTTCATCATTCCACCAACCGAGGTGGCAAGAGTAAAACGTGATGTTCTTACCATTATAAACAATTGTTGCACTTACAATTTTGCGTGTTTTCCAATACGCCGTGTCCTTATTTTCTGAAATAAAGAACGTATCTTCTTTTATAACATTATGTTTCGTTACAATCGCTAATCCTTCTTCATACACATCATAACCAATATGAGAGAAATCCCAAGTAATATTGTAATCTTTTACATGTAACGCTTTTAACTCTTCTAATAGTAAAAGTCCAAAATTATCTTCTTTCTTGTTACCGCATACATTTTTAGCCCCTATCGACTGACTTACTTCTTGCAATGCGATGACATCATACTCTTCTTCTTGAATGACTTTAGCAAGATATTTTATCTTTTCTATTTGATTTTCTTCTTGCCAAGAGTGACAGTTTAAAGTTAGCAATTTCATATTATTACGCACCTAACATATCTTGAATGTCTGACTTTAATACGTCAGCTTTCGGACCATATACTGCTTGTACACCTTTATCTTTTACGATAAGTCCTAAAGCACCATTTTGTTTCCACTGCGCTTCTGGTGCAACAACATCTAAATTTTTTACTGTTACACGTAAACGAGTCATACAAGCATCTACGTCAGCAATATTTTCTTTTCCACCTAATAAATCAATAACTTTTGTTGCTAATGAACCATCTTGTACATTTCCTGTTCCCTCTGATGACTCATCTTCATTATCAATGTAGTTACCTGCACGCCCTGGTGTTGGTAAGTTGAACTTTTTAATTAAGAAATTAAATAATGTAAAGTTCAGACCGAAGAATACTAATGAAACGATAACGAAATTGATTAAATCTCTAGTTAGTCCTGCATTAACCATCATCGGTGTACGAGTAATTAATTCAATAAATCCAAATGCGTGAACACGTAAGTTAATTAAATCCGCTAATGCGAATGCAAGTCCTGTTGTAATTGCATATACAACATATAATACTGGGGCAATAAACATGAACATGAATTCAATTGGTTCTGTTACACCTGTTAAGAATACTGCTAACGCTGCTGATAAGAACATTGGTTTATATTTTACACGTTTTTCTTTATCAACATTACGGAACATTGCGAATGCAATACCCATTAATGCTGCTGATGAACCGATAACTTGTCCAGCTTTGAATCGGGCTGGTACAACATTATTTAATAGATCGTTATATGCTTTTGTATCTCCATTTGCTAATAAGTTATTTAAATCTGTAATCCATGCAAGCCATAAAGGATCTTGTCCTGCTACAACTTGTCCAATTTTTGAGCCAGTTAACATCGTATATGTTCCGCCTAGCTCTGTGTAGTTCATCGGAATCGTTAACATATGATGTAAACCGAATGGTAATAGTAAACGCTCTAATGTTCCATATACAAATGGTGCAACAACTGGTGCACTATCCTTTGAAGCTGCAATCCAGCGACCAAATTCATTTAATCCACTTTGGATGAATGGCCATAAAAGCGATAATACAATTGCAGTGACTGTAGACCAAACAATTACAACGAATGGTACGAATCGTTTTCCGTTAAAGAATGCTAATGCCTGTGGCAGTTTGTTATAGTTATAATATTTGTTATATAAAGTAGCTCCTAAGAAACCTGTGATAATCCCTACGAAAACTCCCATGTTTAATGCTGGTGCACCAAGTACAGAAGTAAAGTAATCTTTTACAATTAAATCTCCTGCTAATACTGAAGAAACTTTCGCTTTTGAATCCGCTAACATTTCAGCGTTTACGCCAAATATAGCTCCTGTAATTCTATTCGTTAAGACAAATGCTAATAGCGCTGCGAATGCACCACCTGCGCGATCCTTCGCCCAAGATCCCCCAATTGCTACCGCGAATAAGATGTGCAGATTTGTAATAATTGCCCAACCGATGTCTTCCATTACGCGAGCGATCGTATGAACTGCGTTAATATCCCCAGCAGACATCCCAATTAACTTACCGATAGAAATCATTAAACCAGCTGCTGGCATTACAGCTACAACAACTAATAATGCTTTCCCGAACTTTTGCCAAAAATCAAAAGACGTAATTTTCATCTGTTCTTCCTCCCCTTTATTTATAACAACATAATGATTTAAATTATAATTTCTATTTCTATTGTGAAAACGATTCCTTATGTTACTTCTTTTTTATCTTTACGCAACCGTTTTCATAAATCTATTTTAATAAAAGCGTTTTCACTTTGCAATAGAAATTTATTTTTTTTCATAAAAAAAGATGCTCTAGGAGCATCCTTTTTTATTATGAAATGCGATAAACCCTTGTTTCATAAGGCTTTAACGTGATTGTATTTACTTGTTCATGTTCCGCAACTTCGTAGTTATTTAAAAGCAAACGTTTGCGTTCTAGTGCGAATGAACCCTCATTATATACAGCTTCCTCTTTTGAGATATTACTAATTACAACGATTTTTTCATCGTTTAATGTACGAGTATATGCATAAATTTGCGGATCATCTTCTAAAAGTAAATCGTACGTACCGTAATTCAGTACATCATGCTCTTTTTTCAAGGCAATCATTTTCTTATAGAAATTGAAAATAGAGTTCTCTTCATTCTTTTGCTTTTCAACATTAATTTCTTTATAGCTTGGATTCATACCAAACCAAGGTACACCTGTTGTGAAGCCAGCATTCATCTCATCGTTCCACTGCATAGGTGTACGTGAGTTATCGCGGCAAGAAGCCCATATAATTTCCATCATATCTTGATGTGATACGCCCTCTGCAATTTTCTCGCGATATAAATTTTTAATTGCTACATCATCGTAATCTTCAATATTTGGGAATTGGACATTTTTCATCCCAATTTCTTGTCCTTGATAAATAAACGGTGTACCGTGCATAAAGAAGTACATTGCTCCTAGAGCTGTTGCACTTTCACGCCAATATTGTTTATCATCTCCCCAAGTTGAAACGATACGTGGTTTATCATGATTCTCAATATATAAAGCATTCCATCCTTTATTTTCTAACCCTTTTTGCCATTTCGTTAATACTTTTTTCAGTCCTACAACATCAAGATCTTTTTTCTTTTCTGCATCCCATAAGCTTAAATGTTCGAATTGGAATACCATATTGAACTTACCTTGCTCTTCTCCAACCCAAAGCTCAGCATCTTCAATCTTAACGCCATTCGCTTCACCAACAGTCATAATATCGTACCTAGAAAATGTATTTTCTTTTAACTCTTCTAGTAAAGGTTGAATACCATCTACATTCATATGTTTATCAAAAGATGGTACATACTTCAGTTCTTTTGGATTTGGCATATCTTTGAAGCCATCTTCTTTTTTAATATGGCTGATTGCATCCACTCGGAAACCATCGATTCCTTTATCAAGCCACCAATTAACTGTATCGTATAACACTTCGCGAACTTCTTTATTCTCCCAGTTTAAATCTGGTTGTTTACGCGAGAATAAGTGTAAATAATATTGTCCTGTTACTTCATCATATTCCCATGCCGAACCGTTAAAAATACTTTCCCAGTTGTTTGGTTCCGCACCATCTTTACCATCATGCCAAATATACCAATCACGCTTCGGATTGTCTTTAGATGAACGAGACTCAATAAACCATGGGTGTTCATCACTTGTATGATTAATAACTAAATCAATAATAAGCTTCATATCACGCTTATGAACTTCATCTAGTAAAGCATCAAAGTCTTCCATCGTACCAAACTCATCCATGATATCTTGATAATCACTAATGTCATAACCATTATCATCATTAGGTGACTTATACATTGGGCAAATCCAAATTACATCTATACCTAAATCTTTTAAATAATCCAGTTTCGCAATAATACCTTGTAAATCTCCAATACCATCGCCATTTGAATCCATAAAGCTACGTGGATAAATTTGATAAGCAACCGCTTCTTTCCACCATGTCTTATTCATAGTCATTCTCTCCTTTTGCATCCCATCAGAATTTTATGCAAACGTTTTCGTAACACTATCATAACAAAATATGAATAGTTTGCAACTGTTTTCATTGAACTCTATGTAGATTCCTTATTCTTATGCCTTATTTATTTCTCACAAAAGCAAATCTCATTCCTCACCTGCTCTTGTCCACGCACGTTACATACGCTCGGTTAAAGATTTACAAGAAAGCTTAGAGATGACTATGTCAATTAGCCCGATACCGACATTAAAAATTGGCAAACTAGTTATTATGGCCCTAACGTTCAAAGATTACGTAAGACGAAAACCATATATGACCGTTGCAATGTCAAAGTATCCCTCCTTTTCATACGTAAAAAAAGAAGAACAGAATGCTGTTCTTCTTTTTTACATTGAAAATCGTTCAATTGTTTGTTTCAAGTCTGTTGCTTGTTTCTCTAGATCCTTTAATAATTGATCGATTGCTATCATATTTTTAGATTGTTGCAACGTCACACGTGCTACTTCTTGTGAACCAGCTGACGTTTCTTCAGCAATTGCTGCTACGGCCTTTGTTTGTGCTCCTGTTTGATGAATGTGGCTCACTTGTTCATTCATATAACCACTAATTTGCTTCGTTGCATCCGCTACTTCCATAACACTTGATGACATTTCTTTTAAAATTAATTCCGTAGCCTCCCCACGTTTCGCCTCTTCTTTAGCTATTTTCACTTGTTCTGTCATTTTCATTGCAACTTGTTGTACTTCCTCTTGCATATTTCGTAATAACTGCGATATGTTTCTTGCAGAATGGTCACTTTCATCAGCAAGCTTCCGTACTTCTTCCGCAACAACCGCAAAGCCTCTTCCATGCTCTCCTGCACGAGCTGCCTCAATGGAAGCATTCAGTGCTAATAAATTCGTTTGACTCGCAATCTCACTTACAACAGAAACAATATGCTCTACTTGTTTCATTCGTTCTTCTAACTTCTGTACATTTTGCATCGAATCTTCATTTTCTTTTGCCAACGTTTGAATACCTTGAATTAAAGAAGTAAAGACACGAGTACTATGCCCTAAAGCTTGAACCATTTCTAAAGACAATTGGTCAGACTGTTTTGCTTTATCTTCCACTTCACTTGCAATAGAAGTTGTTGTATCAACAGCAGAAACAATTGCCTGAATGGATGCTGCTGATTGCTCAGCTCCAGAAGAAATCTCTGCAAGTGTTTCAGAAACACCTTGTGCTTGTTTCGTTGCTTCGCCTGTTTGTTTTCTAATTTGCTGTACTTGATTGTTTGTATACGAAAATGTTGTATCAATATTTTTTACCATGCCCCTTAAGTTCCCTAGCATCATATTAAATGCAACACTTAAAGATTTAATTTCATCATCAGTCTTTGGTAATGGAACATCTTCACGAATATCTCCTTCAGCCGCTTTTCTCGCCGCCTCCTCTAACTTTCGAAGCGGTTTAATTAAAAATACCGCTGCTCCATATGCTAAAATTCCAGACCATACTACCCCTAATAACATAACGATAATATTATATGCAGTTTGACTTACATAACTTTGAAAATAATCGTATATCACATAAATAAAAAATATACTTGTTGAATATGTAATTAAAGCTAAAACTGTAGTGAATAGCATAAGTTGTGTACGTAAGCCAAAGGAAAATGTCTTCCTTTCTTTTTCCATCTCTTCTTTCCCCCTTTTTATAAGTAATATAAGTACTACCTATATATTATTATCCATATTTTCATTATAGAAGGATATAGGGATTTTAAAAATTATTATTTCCTTGAATATCAAATCCACTAAAAAAAATAAAGGATTCTGACAATTTGTGACTAATAACAGAAATAAGGGGCAACATTTGTAAAATTTATTTTTGACTGGGGGTTTTGTATGATTCAGGTTCGAAATCTAGTAAAATCATTTGGCTCACTTGATGTTTTAAAAGGAATTGATTTAGAAGTACAAGAAAAAGAAGTTGTTGTTTTAATTGGTGCCAGTGGTTCCGGTAAAAGTACATTACTTCGCTGTCTTAACTTTTTAGAAATGTACGATGAAGGTGAAATTCACTTACAAGGTGAACGAATTGATCCAAAGCATTCAAATTTAAACAAAGTCCGTGAAAATGTCGGTATGGTTTTTCAGCACTTTAACCTCTTTCCCCATATGACCTCACTAGAAAACATCATAGAAGCACCTATTCATGTAAAAAAATTAGAAGCAGCAAATGCAAAGGAAATCGGAAACCAACTTCTGCAAAAAGTCGGCTTACAAGATAAAGCAGATGTAACGCCCCACCTCCTTTCAGGTGGTCAAAAACAGCGCATTGCCATTGCACGAGCTCTTGCTATGAATCCTAAAATTATGCTATTTGATGAACCTACCTCAGCCTTAGACCCTGAACTTGTTGGAGAAGTACTGCAAGTTATGAAAGAACTTGCTGAAGAAGGAATGACCATGGTTATTGTTACTCATGAAATGAATTTCGCAAGAGATGTAGCTGATCGCGTCATTTTTATGGATGATGGAAAAATTGTAGAGGATGCTCCACCAGCGCAATTCTTTTCAGCTCCATCACACGAACGAGCAAAACAATTTTTACGCAACGTTTTATAGTGTAACTTCTGTTTCAAACGAAAAGAAATACATTCATACGGTGCACAACTAATCATCTAAATACAATATTTCAATAACATACTTAAAACCATCCGTATGATCAATATATAGGAGGGGTTTTATGAAAAGAAAACTATTAACCATTGTTGCGAGTATTACATTATGTACATCTTTCATACTAGGAGCATGTAGTAAGGAAAGCTCTACTACTTCTTCAAATGGTGAAAAAGAATTTCGTTATGCAATGAGTGGCTTATATAAACCATTTAACTATAAAGAAAATGACGGAACGCTTGTCGGCTTTGATGTAGAAATAGGTGAGGCACTTGCGAAAAAAATGAATATGAAACCCACTCCTATTACAAATCCATGGGAAACACTAATCCAAGGTCTCAAAGCGAAAAAGTATGATGTAATACTGGGCAGTATGGCCATTACAGAAGAACGCTTAAAGGCTGTTAATTTCTCCAATCCTTATTACCGTTCTGGTGCCCAAATTTTTGTGGCTAAAAAGAATGCATCTATCTCTTCTCCAGAGGATTTGAAAGGTAAGAAAGTTGGTGTTGTAAAAGCTAGTACCTTTAAAAACCTTGTTGCAAAACATACAGATCAAATTACAGAATACGATAGCGATATTACTGCACTTATGGATTTAGAGCCTGGACGTATTGATGCGGTAATCACTGATCAAATGGTTGGTTTACGCATGATCAAAGAAGGTAAATCCAATATAAAAGAAGCTGGAAAACCATTAAATCTTGATGAAATGGGAATTGCTATTCGTAAAGATGATAAAGAAATGGTTGAGAAAGTAAATAAAGCTTTAGATGAAATCATTAAAGATGGTACGTATGAAAAGATTAGTAAAAAATGGTTTGGACGTAATATTCTTGGTGAGGAGGAAAAAACGAAGTAAATTAGTTATTCAAAAGTTTCATCCATTACGCCCCACTTTTTATCCCGCTATTTATGGGCAGTAAAACTCCCAATTGGTGCGAGATACTAATCAGTGGGGTATTTCATTCCCTACCAAAATCCATACAATATGAGGTGACACATATGTTTGAAATTTTTATGTCTACTTATCCCACACTCTTAAAAGCTACTATTGTCACATTACAATTAACACTAACATCCCTATTACTCGGTTCACTAATTGGATTACTATTCGCTTTTTTTCGGATCTCTAACAATAAAGTTTTAAATAGTATTGCTCATGTATATATCGCCATTATTCGTGGTACACCTTTAATTGTTCAAATTGCCATTCTCTATTTCGGGATTACATCCGTTGTTGTTTTTACTCCTTTTTGGGCTGGAGCAATTGCTTTAGCAATCCATAACGGTGCATATATTACTGAAATTTTCCGCGGATCCATCCAATCTATTGACCGTGGACAATTGGAAGCTGCTCGTTCTCTAGGTATGTCTTATCCTTTAGCGATGCGCCGTATTGTACTGCCACAAGCATTTCGTCAATCTCTTCCTCCTTTAGGAAATCAATTTATTATTGGATTAAAAGATTCTTCACTTGTTGCTTACGTAGGAATGTCCGAATTATGGGGATCAGGTTTATCTATTGCTGCAGGTAACTTCCAACAATTAGAAACATACATAATCGTTGGTTTATATTATCTCGTGCTTGTTCTCCTATTCACTTACCTTGTTAACCTTTTGGAAAAACGACTACAAAGAAAAGAAACTAACTCCGTCCAAGTCCATACAAAGAACAAAAAGGAAGTTTCTTTATAAGAAAAAGCAAGCCTGAGATGGCTTGCTTTTTCACTGCAACATATATCTGTGTTTACTGATTTATTTTTTTAATACTCTCTTCTTCCTCTATATGTTCCTCACGATATGAAATATTATGAGGATCTAGTCCATTTCCTAAAGAACCATAGAAATGCTCTCTATGCGGATCTACTAATTCACTTCCTTGATAATACACACGTGGTGTATTCCATAACGCTGCCAAAGCTTTTGTCATTGGCATCTCATGATAGCGTTCCGGCCACATTTCTTTAATTTTCTCTTTTACTAACGGATAGTATTTAGAGCTCATAGCAGGGAACAGATGGTGTTCTGTATGATATGAGAAATTGAAATGTAAAACGTCTACCCAACGCGGCACTGTTACTGACAAACAGTTTGCTAACGGATCATTTACTGGAACAATTGGATTTAAGCGGTGATTTGTTGCGATATATGCCATTACAATAAAGTTAGCAATTAACAACGGAATCACATATGCAAATAACCATTTTCCAGGTCCCATAATAAACAATAAACTAATCCAAACTGTCCAAGGCAAAAGAAGTTGAAGCCATACAGATTTTTGATTGGATGACTTAAATTCTTTTATAAAATGAAAGAACATTCGAGTCGAATGCAATGTAAATTGAATGGTTAGTGACAGAAAACTAAAGAATGAACGTACATGAAGAGGCATACGATACACCCAGCTCAAAAACTTACTCTTTTTAAGCTTCTCAAGTGTAGGCCATGCATCTGGATCATTCTCTTCATGTTGTGTATGAACGTGATGCGTTGCATTGTGCCACTTTCTCCAAAGTTTAGGTCCTGTTGATAATGGCATAAACGCAATTGCTCCTAAGAAATCTCGAAGCCATGCCTTTCTTACAACAGTTCCATGTAAAATTTCATGCCCTAAAAACCCAAGTGAAGCAAAACATAACCCAAGAACAATCGCAATTCCTAGATTCGCCCACACATTCAATTCAAATACACCAATCGATATTAATCCCGCCAATGCCACAAGCAAATAAGCCAGTCCACCAAATAAACGAGTAGGAACTGGTTTAAATGCTTTTTTCGGCAAATGTGGTGATACACGTGCTGCATACCACCCAAACGTATGAAGCTCCTTCATCCTTTTGCTCCTTTCTTATGCCGCGTCTTGCGCAACTTACATATATCAATTCTTGCTTCCAGATTGATTTTACTAGCTGATTAAAAAGCATCTATGTATAAGGAAAATATACTCACTCTATCGTCACTTATTTTTTCGCTTTTATTATTAATGAAAAACATTTCTCTTTTTACTCTCTATCAACCTTTCCACATGATGAATCATATCAATAGAATTTCCATATTGTCAACAACTTTTATGACCTAGTAATAAAAGTTGGTTATATTTTTATAATTATACTTTATTTCACTAAAGAAAAAACATAGATTCTATAAGGTTTTATCCATTATCTATATACATACACTCATATACTATAGACCCTAACTTATTCAAGAATTCTCTGTGTAAACAACAAATAAACCCACCTGAATCTAGCTTTACACAACACCTATCTCTTCATACCGACAACATCAAATAATTATATTAAAATAATTAAATCTTTCTTTTAATAAAAATAGGCTCTCTCTAAAACAGCACACATGAATTTCATATCTTATGGAAATATTAAAAGGAAAATTGTTCTAAAATCGGGAGGTTTCTATAATGACAAGCGATACATTTCCACAATTCCCATTATCTTATTGGATTGAATCTACTCAAATCCCTGCTTTTCCCCCTTTATCCGAAAATGTAAAGACGAAAGTCGCTGTTATCGGTGCTGGTATTACAGGTATTACTACTGCTTATTTACTTGCGAAAGAAGGCATCGATGTTGTTTTAATTGATTCTGGTCTTATTTTAAACGGAACAACAGGGCATACAACAGCAAAGGTAACAGCTCAACATGATTTAATTTATGATGAATTAATAAATCATTTCGGTTTGGAAAAAGCCGGGCTTTACTATGAAGCAAATAATCATGCTCTACAATTTATTAATGAAACTGTGCAAACATATAAAATCGACTGTAATTTTTCAAATGAAGATTCATATTTATATACAACTACTGATAATGGATTAAGAAATTTATCGAAAGAATATGAAGCCTATCAAAAATTAAATATACCTTGTGACTATGTTCAATCTCTATCGATTCCAATTCCAGTACAATCTGCACTTGTCATGAAAAATCAAGCACAATTCCATCCCCTTCTTTATTTGAAAACACTTTTAGAAAAGTTTGTGGAGATGGGCGGAAAAGTTTATGAACAAACTACAGCTATTGATGTAGAAAAGGGTGATTATCCACAAGTCATTACAAAGGGCGGACATCGCATCACTTGTGAATATGTTGTCTCTTGTTCACATTTTCCTTTTTATGATGCGAATAGCTTTTTCTTTACGCGAATGTACGCAGAACGCTCTTATGCTCTTGCTATTAAAGCAAAAACAGATTATCCAGGTGGCATGTATTTAAGTATTGATGATCCAAAACGCTCCTTACGCTACACAACAAACAATGGGGAAAAATTAATTTTAATTGGCGGAGAAAGTCATAAAACAGGACAAGGAATAAACACGATGCTTCATTACGAAGCACTTTATTCTTTTGCGGAAGCAACGTTTGGAATAGATGAAGTTCCTTATAGATGGTCAGCACAAGATTTAATCACGCTAGATAAGCTCCCTTATATTGGACATATTAACGAGAGCAATCCAAATATATTTGTTGCAACTGGATATCGTAAATGGGGAATGACAACTGGAACTGCTGCCGCTCATTTACTGAAGGATTCCATTCTAAAAGTACACAGTCCATATAAAGAACTGTATGCACCTTCACGCTTCCATGCAAATCCAGATATAAAAACGTTCCTCTCCCAAAACCTTGATGTTGCGAAACATTTAATTGAAGGAAAGATTGAAACTGCATTACGTAAACCAGAAGATCTCGAAGTTGGTGAAGGATCTGTCGTACATGTTAACGGGAAACGAGCAGGTGCTTATAAGGACAAAGATGGAAAATTACATATTGTCGATACAACTTGTACACATCTCGGCTGCGAAGTTGAATGGAATAATGGTGATTGTACTTGGGACTGTCCTTGCCACGGTTCACGCTTTTCAATTGAGGGAGATGTTATTGAAGGTCCGGCAGATCAACCGTTAAAACGAGTTGATAATGAGTAAACAAATAAAGAAGTTCAACAGGTTTTCTGTTGAACTTCTTTATTTGTTATAAAACCTTTTCAGCTAAATTACGGTACAGGAAGGAAAATATTAACATCAAATAAAATAATATATTCATCTACAAATTAAAAGGGGGGAATATTATGCAACCTTCAGCTCCACCTCATCTAGAATCTACAGAAACTATCTTTTCGAGCTCTATTACAAAACTTGTTGTTTTTATTTGTTGGTTAGCCATTCTAGCTGATGGATATGATTTAGGTATTTACGGTGCCGTTCTGCCAAAGCTCCTAGAAGACAAAAGCTGGGCACTTTCACCGGCACACGCTGGTACAATTGCTAGCTATGCTTTATTTGGTATGTTTATTGGGGCTATTCTAGTTGGAACCATTACAGATCTAATTGGACGAAAATGGACGCTTATATGCTGTTTAGCACTTTTTTCTATCACAATGGGTCTAGCTGCACTTGCACCTTCTCCCGAATTATTTGGTTTATCTCGGTTTATCGGAGGAATCGGATTAGGTGGTGTTATTCCAACAGCTTCAGCACTTACCGTTGAATATTCACCAAAAAAGCGACAATCTTTTATTTATGCTCTTATGTTTACTGGCTATCCTTTAGGGATCGTATTAGGCGCTATTTTGTCTATGTTTATGTTAGAAGATTTCGGATGGAGAACTATGTTTGGCATCGGAATGATTCCACTGCTCCTCATTCCTTTCATTATTCGTTATTTACCTGAGTCCATTCAATTTTTATTATCACGTAATCGCCAGGAAGAAGTAGACAAAATCCTTCATCGTTTTCAAATTGAATTCCATAAAAACGATGAAACTCATCAACCCCCACCTAATATACGAAAAAAAAATGGATTCCTTACTTTATTCTCAAAAGAATACAGAAAAGCAACGCTGCTTTTTTGGATCACTTATATAATGGGAATGTTTTTAATATATGGTTTAAATACTTGGTTACCGCAGATGATGCGCCAAGCAGGATACCCTCTTGGATCTAGTTTATCATTTCTACTTATGTTAAATATTACTGCCGCTATCGGTGCATTATTTGCTGGAGCAATCGCCGATCGTATAGGAGCTAAAATTGTTATTAGCATCTCCTATCTTATGGCAGCAATATGTATTGGACTATTAACAATTAAACCATCTGTTACAATCATCTATCTTTTAATTGGTCTTGCTGGAATTGGATCAGTTGGCATTACTCAGATATTAAATGCATATGTAACACAATACTTCCCATCCCATATCCGGGCTACTTCCTTAGGATGGGGACTTGGACTTGGCCGAGTTGGTGCAATTGCTGGTCCTATTCTTGTCGGTATTATTATGACAATGCAATACGACTTAGCATGGAATTTTTACTTATTCTCATTTGCCGGTCTCCTTGCAGCAATATCTGTTTTCTTTATTCCTACAAAATAAAACAGAGCACAATCTTACTTGTGTTCTGTTTCATATACTGCAAACAACATATCTCGAAACAACGTATTTAAACTCTCTATATCAATTCCTGATCCCTTTTCAATTCCTTTTACATATTGCTGATAGTAATGAATTTGCTCTTCTAAAAATTGATTCAACACCTCAATTTTTAATCCAATATCTAGCTCAGTACCTGCCTTTTTCTTTATTAACAATTGTTCAATTTCATCTAATACGCTACGTTCTAATGATAATTCTGTAATCAATCGATCGAATTCTACAGGTGGTAAAGTCTCTTTCTCCTCTAGCCACTTACAAGCTAAAATAGGACGTAATACGTAGAAGTACTTTTTCAACTTTACATTCTCACCTTGCAAAAATTCCCGATAATTTTTTGATGCCATATGTAAGTAATGATATATCGTTGCTTTTGGGTCAAAATCCTTTTCACTCATTTGTTGAAGTTGTTCTGGAAAATTAGAGCTTTTCGAATAAAAAATTGGTGATCGAATCCACTCGAGTAAAGCTGGATTTGACTTTGCGAATAGCTGTAATGCCTTTTTAATATCCCATCCGCTTATATCTAAATCATCACTAATCGGGTATTCAATTACATCTCGTTTATCATGAATTGATAAATACCATTCTACCGGATGTATATAAACGAATCTAACATCATAATCACTGTCTTTCGATGGAAATCCCCAAGCACGACTCCCTGATTCTACTGCAAATAAAATTTTCACATCATTCTCTTTTTCAATTCTGTCTAACTCTAACTTAATTTTTTCTCTCATTTCATACCCTCTCCATTTTTTGATTATTTCCTTGGAAATTCGACAAATATACTACTAAGTTTACTCCATACTAAAATAGCTGTCAGAAAATTCCCGACAGCTTGTCAAAACCTCTTATTTTTACTTGTTCTTTTCTGTTACACTAACCGCAATTCGTTCAAACTCTTTTTGAATCTCCTCTTTATATACATCTACTTTTGAAAAATCCATAGCAGCAATATAAATTCGTTCCAATTTATCACGAACTGATTTTGCCTTTGCTAAGAAAGACATCGCTTCATTCATTTTTGCTTTATATTGAATCGACACATCACGAATTTCTGTCGCATATTTTTCATCTGTCCCTGGTGTCACGATCAAGGCATACATATCTATAATTTCATCACCTTCGCGGCTCGGAAAATACTCATGTGGCGCAGTGCTATCAAAAATTGCAAATCCTAATTCTCTTACGATCACCATATCAAGACTCTTTGGATCAAATCCACAATGATATACTTCAACTTCAAATCCTTTTTCTTCTGCTGCCTTAGCTAATTTTTTGAGCATTGTTGATTTTCCAGAGCCAGGGCGTCCTTTTATAAAATAACGATGTGATAATCCCTCTGTTAAATTAGGAACAAAATCAACTGCACCTTTCGGTGTAGCTGCCCCTAAAAAGCGATGTTTCACAAGCGATTGTTTCCCAACTTTATCTGTAAATAATTTCTGAATGAGCTGATCTGTTAGTTCATTTGCTTTATCAAAATTAATATTATCAATATATATTTTCTCCCACTCATCATGTATAACTAATGCCTCGTTAAAACGAGCGTAAGCAGCTTGAAAAGCTTTGCTTGCTTCTGAAACAAATCTTTCAATTTCCACCTTCTGCTTTCTTAATTTATCTGAATCCCAAGCAACACCTAAATTGATATACTCCTCGACAACTCCTGGCATTTTCGGCTCAATAACATGCGGTGATGTTCCATCAACAATTCCTACTTTTAACTTCGGGATAATGACACCATCAACCGATTTATTATCAGAAGAACAGTGTAAAAATTCAATATCATATCCCTTTTCAACCCATTCACGACCTATTGCCTTAATTAAAGAAGATTTTCCCGTTCCAGGTCCACCCTTTAAAATAAATAATCTGTTTAGTCCTTTTAAATTCTCTTCGTATAAATTATGAAATCCTCTAGCTGTATTTCCACCAGCATAATAATTCAATACATTCCCTGTCACTGCACTCACTCCTTCGCAGCATTCTATTTACATAAGCTACAATATGCGAGCAACTTTATTTAGGTGAATACCTATTTTGTGTTGCGCAGAAAAAGGAAATGAATTACAATTTTGTTATCACGAAAATTCCGAACTTTAAATTGAATATACCTTTATCAAGAGAGGCAGAGGGACCGGCCCTTTGAAGCCCAGCAACCTCAGTTTATACAAACTGAATAGGTGCTAATTCCTGCAAAATGCATTGCATTTTGAAAGATAAAACGTAACTATTGTGTGCAAAACTCATCTTTCTTGACTATGAAAGGTGAGTTTTTTATATTTCAAAACATATATTGGGGGTATTTAAAGTGAAAGTAATTGACCTATCGCAAACATTTGAAAACAATATGTCTCAATTTCCTGGAACACCAAAAATCAATTTAGAAGCCATTACAAGTGTTGAAGAGACAGGCTATCAAGTTACAGATTTTCATTCTGTCGTTCATGTTGGTACGCATTGTGATGCTCCTGCTCATTTCATTTCAGGCGCAACGACTATTGATCAATTGCCCCTAGATCAATTTGTAGGTGAAGCTGTTCTTATCGATGTAACTCATGTACAAGAACGAAAACTACCTAAAGAAGTATTACACAACGCTGACATAAAAGAAGGTGATATTGTCATTTTCCATTCCAATCTATCTACTAAATGGAATACAGAAGCATATGAGAAAGAAGCTTTTTATCTTTCTGAAGAATTAGCTGAAGAACTCGTTCAATTAAAAGTAAAATCTGTCGGTTTAGATTTCATCTCTCCTGATGAGGTAACGACAGAAACATCGCCAATTCATCACATACTACTTGGGAATAATATTTATTTAATCGAAAACTTAACAAACTTAGATGCCATTCACACGAAACGTTTCTTTTTCTCAGCAGCACCTTTAAAAATTAAAAATAGCGACGGTGCTTTCGCAAGAGCATTCGCTGTAATTTTTTAAACAAACTATACAAAAAAGCAAAGATCATCATTGACCTTTGCTTCTATTTTTTTTATTTAAACTAAGAAAGAATTGCTCAACACGAGGACGTAACCAAGCTAAATAATCTTTCTCTTTCTTCTTTGTACAAGCTATTTCTTCCCCATCTACCATTCCGACAAGCTCTAGCTCTAACAGTTGCCTCGTAAATGCTAACATATTTATTTCTTCGTCGGGATACTCTTCTTTTAATTTCTCCTCAATTTCCCCTAATAAAAAACCGTCACGCATCATTGCCAATGCATCAATCCAAAGTGGCGGCATTTCATATTTTTCTCCTGTAATTGTATCTTTTACAATATAATTCTTTTGCTCTTTTCGAAATTGAATCGTGTGTAAGCATACAGTCGAATTTAATGTTAATTCCATCATACCACCTCTTTCATAATATCTGCATAGAAAAAAGGATGCGCGTGCACCCCTTCTTTTTCTAACACTACCGAACCGTTACATGAATAACAAATCTCATGTCGATATTTTCCTCCATTATAAACGAAGTATTTTATAAAAAAAACCCTTCTTGAAACATTTTATAAAATGTTTATATTTACACAACAAGAACACTTTTCTGAAAAATATTTTCTTCTAGCACATTATACTGTCGGTAAAGAAATTTCCACTTTCGTTCCTACTCCCATCTACTTGCAATTGAAATTTCACTCTATATTGTGCTGCATAACTTTCCACAAGCTGTACAACATATAAAAGGAGTTCCCGTATATTACATCATTCATAATTCCCGTTATTTCTTTCACTTTCTTATAACATAATATCTTATCGGCAGGACTTCTTTCTTTTTGTATTTGTGTAAATCCTTTTAAAGCTCCTCTTTCCTCATATATCTAGCATTTAAAGTTGTTCATATAAAGTGAAACTTTAATCAGGGGGGTTTTTGTCCATCCCCCACTGATTATTAGCCCTCACCAATCGGGCTTTTACGGGCAGTTCCTCCATCTAACTTCTTCGCTTCCGCTGAATTTTGAAGTGGCGGTCTTACTGCCCGGCAAATAGCGGGATAAACATGAACTTGCTTTCGGGGCAATATGTAACCTTATAACGCTAAAAGGAAGGAGATTTCCCCTTCCTTTTCATCACAACTTATATCCACCTTACCCGATCATGCAGCAATCCATCCGTAAAGTCATTTCCACCAACTACAAAATCATTCATATATAAATTCAAATATTCTCCATACTTACTTTCTGTATTTAATAATAATTCCTCTACATAATAAGCACCTTGTTTAAAGTTATCGAACAGCAAACTACACAAGCCAGCATAAATTCCGCATCCTACTTGGAAGTAAGTTGCATTCGTTTTATATTTATGAAAAACTTGACTGCTATTCATTACGTTATACATATATGTCTCGCTATTTTCATAAACGAGTAATACACCGACTAGATCCTCGCCAGCAATCTCTTCTTCGGCTGGATTAAATACTTTACGATTCCAGTTCCATAAATCTTCTACCTTATCTAAATTTTGCCTAATTATATTTGTTGTATACTCATTAATTCGGTAAAGAAACCCAACTTCCATGTTAAAGTTTTTCCCTAAAATTAAAACTTCCTCATGTGGCATTAAACAACCATAGAACTCTTTCTCCCCTAACTTTACTTTATACTCTGAAGCATATACATCTTCATAAAAATAAAGAGGACGATGATGACTCATATACATCGGATAACTCCATATCGCTTCATCTAAAAATCGCTCTACTGCCCATGAAGCATAAAGTGTATGAGGCTTTATAAGTGCTGCATCATGTAAAAATGACGTATCATGTTCTACTATATAACATGCTTTTGGCTTTTCATTTGGACGTTCCTTCATAAGTTCAACAACCATCCATTGAACAACACCTGGATTCATACCTGAGCCTATAATTGCTTTTGTATTTGTAAATTTCTCTTTTTCCTTCTCAAACCGCGTATATCTTTCCGTAAGCTGAAAACCGATTAAACTATCGTCCTGATCTACCGCCTCATTTTCCAAAGCTGAATTAATATAACAAATTCCAAGTTCATTACAACAGCTTAATACTCTAATTGTATCTGCCCCTGAAACATCAATAACAACGCTCGTACCACTTTGTTTTAAATGCTGTTCAAATGTCACTACATCTTGGAGGTCTATTTCGGATAAAAACAATTGCTCTTTCAAATTTGGAAACAACTCATCATAATAAGTCCTATCTTTTTGTTTTATATCAACTAAATGAAATGTCACATTCTTTATCGTTTCATAAATCGGGTCTTTCTCATTTACTATCGCTTGATTTAAAATTGCTAAAACTGCTTTTGCTGCTCCACCAGCACTACCAAGTAATGTAATCGATAACGAATTCTGAAACTGCTCCACCAACAAAACCCCTTTAATATATTAGTTAAGCAGTTCTCCCTCAAAAAAATAAATTGAATATATGAAAAGATGGCTCGTACATATTTTTGTAATTTTGCACAAGATTAGCACTCCATAGATAAAGCTAACATATTTATATTCAATTCATTTTTCCCCTCATATTCAAATCGAGCTAAACAAATAGGCTCGACCTTTTCTTCTGCATATAAAAGAAAAAGCCAGCCCTTTCAACTCGCTTACGGACAGTGGACAGATTTTACATGTTGAATATTTACATACATTTTCGCATCACGCGCTTTTAATATTTCAATATGCCCCTCATCAATCTTCTCCATCTTTCCGATCTTATTAGATTCCTCACCTAAATCGAACACCATAATTTTTCCAGCCATTTTAATAAGTTGTTCTTCAAACGTTCGAGCTAACGTAATATTTAACGGATTCACAGGGAGTTCATTTTTATTGAGGGCATAAGGCACTTGATTTTCTTTATACGGAATTAACCACTTCAAGTGTTTTAAAGATATATATACAGTTTTATAAACTGGACTATAAAAAACGATATAATCGTTCATTATACTTGTAACATACCCATGTATTGGAGCATTTCCAGCTACATAAACTTCTGTAAAAATCCCTTTAGAGGTACTTAATACTTTCCTCAAAGAAATGGAAGGGGATTCTCTCTTAATTACAGAATCCACATCTGGTTTTGATATTTCTTCATCATATGGTCGTAAAATTTTATAATATTGTACATGGTATAAAGATATATATACGTAGTCTTGTCCATTGTAAAGAACAACGATATCATTTCCTACGTCTATTAATACACCTTTAAATCTTTTTTCACCGATTAATTTAACATATATATTTTCTCCAATACTTTTGTTTAACTCATTCATCTATATCCTCCTTCCTATGAATTTCTTCTTTCCTGTCTTCCATTTCTAAAAAAATAATCAGGGCAAAGTTCTGTCTTAATAGTAAGTAATTCCTTTTCATACTATCGAAATAAGAAATTGTTCTTCTCTTTCCCTCATAATGCCCCTCTTATTTATTAAACATTATTCATCTTCATTCTTTTTACATTTAACTACTTGGCTCACACTCTTAATATGAGACTTAATTACATAAATAACTTCATCACAGTTTACTAGTGTAATACAGTCATGGTGTACCTCACTTAATAAACCTTCCACACATTCTGGACCGCCACGATTAATTTTTACCCACTTATACTTCAAGTCTTTTAATATATCTAAAAAAGTATCCTCATCAGAGCAGAAACATGAACTATAGCAATCACCACATTTACTTTCTTTCACTTTCTTAACTAGACTCTTCACATGTTTTAACTGGTAATACACTAATTCGCCATGAGGTAATTGTAACGTTAGATAGTCTTTGCCTAACGATACGAGTTCACCTACTCGACTTTCTGGTCCACGAAGGTTTACTTTTACAGTCTCACCAACTAAACATTTAATTTGGTCACAGCATAATACGTTCTCCAATTTTGTATCCCCCTTTCTTATTATCTTCCTCTACTTGATTGTCTTTGTGCACGAGCGCGACCTGAATTATTGCTACTACTTTCCTTACTGCTACTATCATCGCTCTCATCGCTCTCTCCGCATGCTAATGCATTATAGTTAACGCTTTTAATATGCTTTATTGCAACTAATATAATTTCTTCTTTTACAATCAATGTCACGAAATCACAAGAAACATCTTGTAAGATGCCTTCCACTTTCTCTGGACCACCGCGATTAATTTTCACCCAGCAATATTTAAAAGTTTGCAGTAGTGCTTCAAAGTCTTCTGCACATTCGCAATCTTCCCATTCGCAATCACTTGATCCACAGTCTTTCGCATTTTTTGTAATACTTTTTAGATGACTAAGTTGATAGTAATACAGTTCACCTTTTTCATTCTGCAATACGAAGTAGTCCGGACATACTGATATTATTGTTCCTTTTTGAGATTCTGGACCACCCCTGTTTACTCCCACAAAAGATCCAATTAAGTCTTTCAAAAAATCACAATGAAATAAACTCACGAGAAAACCCCTTCCATTAATTTATAAGCTTTTGCACTGATAGTATATGTATCTGTACAGGTTACGTTCTCTATGTTTGTCCTAGCTCGCAAAAAATATGCTTTTAACATGGTAGACTACTACCTATCAAAATTCCGAAAAAATTCTAAAACCTCCTTAAATTTTTGATACTTTGAGACAAAAAATCCCGTATGAAGATACATTTCTGCATATCTTCATACGGGATTTCCCATCGTTTAATCTTCGTCTTTAACATCCATATCTTCTGGAATTGGTTCGTTTAATATTTCTTCCACCAATTGCTTATATTTCTCCATTTGTTCTAAATGTGTATTGAATTGTTCTTTATTTAATAAATATTGCTCTCCATCAAATAGTGCACGAACTTTCTTTTGCTGAATTAGCTCTTCAATATACGACTTTGGTAAATTCAAATACTCCGCAGCTTCTTCTACTGTTATATACAACGCGTTCATTCCTTTATCATTTTTTCCTATATACTGTATCTTACTTTATTTTTGTAAACAAATAAAAAAGATTTTGTAAATGCAATTTAAAAAGAAGGTGGATGCATTCCATTTATTGTATAATAATATAGTAAGGATTTTTTTAAATATAGAATGGTATTACCCATTTACACAAAGGAGAGTTAACATATGGCTACTCGTCACATCATTACAATGTTAGAAAAAACATTACAGGCTGAAACAGAAAACACAATTTCTCATTTAACTACATCTTTATCTGATCGTATTCTTTCTCAAAGCACAGCAATACATGAAAACAATTGTTACCATACAATTAGGGAATGGTACAAAAATCATTTCTTATTCCAACAAGATGATTTCCTTTGGGCTAAATACGCTTTCTATGACGCATATTGTGAAGCTATAAAGGAACAAGGACATCTTACAAAACGCGTCCGTCAAATCTTAGAATCATTAGCTCGCATGCATGGCAAACAGTACATTGCTTCTATATTAAATATGCCATTTCCTAACGAAAGAGCGAAAGGGACAGCATAATGTAATACTGTTCTGCGTCAGCAAAACATAGATTCATTGTTTTCTAGGCAGATTTACAAATAAAACGTTCATTTCACATGAACTAATGAAACCGGTGTCATTATAATGATTGAAAATATAGTAAACAGGAAAACCCCCATTTGCCTCTCTTATCATTCGAATAGAGAAGTAAATGGGGGTATACTTGTTTTTTATTATTTCATCATTTGCTTGATCAATTCACGATTTCTTTTCTTAAATACTTCATTATGCGAAGAAACCATTCCATACTCGCTTGCATCTGGCTGAATAAATTGTTTCGCTTTATTTACAGCATTTCCAGCATCTTGGAATGCTCCCGCAATTAAGTGTAATTTCCCTTCATGCTTTAAAATGTCTCCCGCAGCATATAATCCATCTACTGAAGACTCACTATTTGCATTACCAGCAATAAAGTAATTATCTACAATTGCGACATCTAGCTCACTATTTTCCAACAATGTAATGTCACGTTCATATCCATGATTAATAATAACTTCATCGATAGCTAACTGAGAAACCTCGCCTGTTTCATGATTTGTTAATTCTACATATTCAATCGCTTCATGGTTATCACCAGCAATTAATGTTGTAATCGATGTATTAAAGAAACATTCTGCCGAACTGTTCATAAGTTGTTTTACTTGCGCCTCATGACCCGATAATTCTTCTTTTCTATATGTTAAATAAACTTTTTTCGCAATTGGTTCTAACTCATTTGCCCAATCAATTGCAGAGTTACCTCCGCCTGAAATAATGACCGTTTTATCTTTGAAACGTTTTAACGATTTAACTGTATAATTTAAATTTGATACTTCAAATCGCTCCGCACCTTCTATTGATAACTTTTGTGGATTTAATATACCACTTCCTGTTGCAACGATCACTGTTTTTGAAAAATGTTCTTCTTCATTGCTTGTTTTCAACGTAAAAATACCATCTTTATTACGAATAATTGATTCTATCTTTGTATTCAATACAACTTCCGGCTGAAATGTTAAACCTTGTTGTACAAGTTGCTCAATTAACTTTTCACCAGTAACTGGTAATAATCCGCCAATATCCCAAATCATTTTCTCCGGATAAACATGTATTTTTCCACCTAACTGTGGTTGAAATTCTATTATTTTTGTTTTCATCTCTCTGAGTCCACTATAAAAAGCTGAATAAAGCCCTGCAGGTCCCCCGCCTATCACGGTTACATCAAACAATTCTTCTCTATTCATTAACCTTCACTCCTCAGCTACTAATCATTGATTATCATTCTCAATAAAATATAACCTGTTTCCGCAAATTTTACAATCAAAATTACTATTGACAATACACCTATATAAAATTATATTATTTAAAGAATCAATAGTGATAATCATTATCATTTTGTTAATAATTAGCAAATTTGAGATTACATCTTCTTTCATTAATATGGTTAATACTATATTGTAAAATCTCGTATTCAAGATTATTAATACGTATTTTGTATTACCACTACTCTTTCAAAAGATTACAGTTAAACAAATTATTGTATACACATATCATCTATGTTAAAGGAGAAAAACGATGAAAAAGTTATTTATTTCACTAACAGTTCTTTTCGTTCTTGTTATGAGTGCTTGTAGCAATGGCTCTACAGACAAAAAGAACGAGGCAAAAGGTAGTAAATCAGAAACAATTACATACCAATCTGAAAATGGTAAAGTAGAAGTTCCTGCAAATCCAAAACGCGTTGTTGTTTTATCATCATTTGCTGGTAACGTAATGTCATTAGATGTAAATCTTGTTGGGGTAGATTCATGGTCTAAACAAAACCCACGTTTTGATAGCAAACTTAAAGATGTTGCTGAAGTATCAGATGAAAATGTTGAAAAAATCGCTGAACTAAACCCAGATTTAATCATTGGTTTATCAAATATTAAAAATGTTGATAAGTTAAAGAAAATCGCTCCTACTGTAACATACACTTACGGAAAAGTTGATTACTTAACACAGCATTTAGAAATCGGTAAGTTATTAAACAAAGAAAAAGAAGCAAAAACTTGGGTTGATGACTTCAAGAAACGTGCACAAGACGCTGGTAAAGAAATTAAAGCAAAAATCGGTGAAGATGCAACAGTTTCTGTTGTAGAAAACTTCAACAAACAGCTTTATGTATACGGCGAGAACTGGGGCCGTGGAACAGAAATTCTGTACCAAGAAATGAAATTAAAAATGCCTGAAAAAGTAAAAGAAAAAGCATTAAAAGAAGGTTACTACGCATTATCTACTGAGGTATTACCTGAGTTTGCTGGTGATTACTTAATCTTAAGTAAAAACAAAGATACTGATAACTCATTCCAAGAGACAGAATCATATAAAAACATCCCAGCAGTAAAAAATAATCGCGTATACGAAGCAAACATGATGGAATTCTATTTCAATGATCCACTTACATTAGATTTCCAACTAGACTTCTTCAAGAAGAGCTTTCTTGGTAAATAATACAAACATGAGGAATTCTTAATTTAAGAATTCCTCTTCCTTTATTCTATGAACAGAAAAGATGTGAAACGAATGATAAAAGATTACGATAATCCACGTTCTATAGCTTTTACGTACAAACTCATTTTGAGCATAATTGCATTCTTTCTTATTTTTATGGTGGCAATGGTATTAGGGGCTGCAGATACTTCAATAAAAGATGTATGGTTAGCACTCACTTCCTCCGCTAAAGGGGACAAACTATCTATTATTCGCGAAATTCGTTTACCACGTGAAGTAGCTGCTATTTTTGTAGGAGCTGGACTTGCTGTGTCTGGAGCAATTATGCAAGGGTTAACACGAAATCCACTTGCAGATCCTGGGTTATTAGGATTATCTGGTGGAGCAAATGCTGCACTTGCGTTAACGATAGCCTTCAACCCTTCCATCAGCTATCTTTACTTAACATTTGCTTGCTTTATCGGTGCTGCAATTGGTGCAATTATGGTATTTGGCATTGGCATGGTGAAAAAAGGTGGGCTCTCTCCTCTTCGAATTGTATTAGCTGGTGCTGCCGTTTCAGCATTTCTACTTGCAATTTCAGAAGGCGTTGGCATTTATTTTAAAATTTCACAAGAGGTATCACTTTGGACTGCTGGGGGCGTAATTGGAACAACTTGGGACCAATTAAAAATTATTATTCCAGTCATTTCAATTAGTATCTTTATCGCTATCTTACTAGCAAAAAAATTGACGGTTCTTAGTTTCAGTGAAGAAGTAGCTATTGGACTAGGTCAAAAAATTATTGTTATTAAAACCATTCTATTTATCATTATTATTTTACTTGCAGGTGCGTCTGTAGCGCTTGTCGGAAATATGGCATTTATCGGTTTAATGGTGCCTCATATGGTACGCCCAATTGTCGGTCCAGATTACCGATTTGTTATACCGATGTCAGCAATTGCTGGAGCCTCCTTTATGCTACTTGCAGATACAATCGGACGTACGATTAACGCTCCGTACGAAACACCAGTTGCCGCTATTGTCGCAATTGTAGGGCTACCATTCTTCCTATTCATTGTACGTAAAGGAGGAAAAACATTCTCATGATACAATCTATTCTAAGAAAACAACGTCTTATTATACTCGCTTTACTTATACTAACCATCACAACCATTGTAGTTGGAATGGGACTCGGTTCAGCATCTTTATCTTATGATCGACTACTCCCAACATTAATGGGACAAGGGACTTTTAAAGAGGAGTTCGTTTTATACTCTTTAAGACTACCTAGAATTGTCATTACATTATTAGCTGGTATGGCTCTCGCTTTATCAGGGGCTATTCTGCAAGGAATTACCCGAAACGATTTAGCTGAACCTGGTATTCTCGGGTTCAATTCTGGGGCCGGTGTTGCCGTTGCTATTTTCTTTTTATACTTTCCAATAGATGTAGGTTCATTTCTTTACTTACTACCTGTCGTTGGATTTATCGGAGCATTTCTGACAGCTGTTCTAATTTACGTATTTTCATATAGTAAATCAACTGGACTTCAGCCAATCCGATTAACATTAACTGGTATTGGTTTTTCATTTGCACTATCTGGAATGATGATTGTCCTTATTTCATCTGCTGATCGTATGAAAGTGGACTTTATCGCCAAGTGGATCGCCGGAAACATTTGGGGAGATGACTGGGTCTTCGTTTTCGCAATGCTCCCGTGGTTAACCGTATTAATTCCGTTCGTTTTCTATAAAGCAAATCGATTAAACATTCTAGCATTAAACGAGCCAGTCGCAATCGGCGTTGGAATTGAAATTGAAAAAGAGCGTAGATACTTATTAGTTGCAGCCGTTGCGCTTGCTGCTGCTGCAGTTTCCGTAACAGGAGGAATTAGCTTTATCGGACTAATGGCTCCTCATATCGCGAAATCCTTAGTAGGTCCGAGACATCAAATATTCATGCCTATCGCCGTTTTAATCGGCGGATGGCTATTGTTACTAGCAGACACAATCGGAAGAAACATCGTTGAACCTAATGGCATTCCAGCAGGTATTGTCGTTGCTTTAATTGGTGCTCCTTACTTTATGTATTTGTTGCTTAAGAAAGCATAGAAACACCCTCAAGAGTGAAATCTTGAGGGTGTTTCTGTATCATTCTACTGCTGCCCATATCCTTCAAACTTCTTCGCCAAATTCTCCATCTCATCTTCTGGCAATAACTTCGGTTCTCCAACGCTTTTCGTTTGATAATAAATTTGCGCACAAAACTCAATTTCTTCCGCAACAGTAAATGCCATTTTGATATTATTTGCACCTGCAATTAAACCGTGGTTCGCAAGTAATACTGCCCGGCGATCAATCATGCCTTCAAAAGCAGCCTCTGCTAATTGCTTCGTACCAAATGTTTCATACGGTGCACAGCGTACATTCGGGCCCGCGAAAGCAATTAAATACGATACAGCAGGAAGTTCCCATCCTAATGATGCAATCGTCTTCGCATACGGAGAATGTGTATGCACAAGCGCATTTATATCTTCACGATTTCTATAATAAATCAGATGCATATCTAGCTCACTTGATGGTTTTCTCTCTCCCTCTACCACTTCACCATCTAAGTTTAATATAACAACATCTTCCGGCTTCGTTTCATAATAATCTAAACCACTTGGACTCATTGCAACAAGACCTTGCTCACGATTGAAAATACTAATATTACCGCCTGTCCCCTTTGTTAAACCGCTAGAAATCATTTTCTTTCCATACGCTACAATTTCTTCTCTTTCTTTTTGTAATAACATATACATCCCCCTAAGTATGAATCTTATGATGACTGACTTTTTCATTCTATCTACTTATTTGAAATAGCTTTTTTAAGTTCTCCGTAAACGGTGCTTTTACAATCCCTTTTTCCGTAATAATTGCTGTTACATTTTCATGTGGTGTTACATCAAATGCTGGATTATATACTTTACTTTCTTTCGGAGCAGAATATTGTCCGAAACGATTAATTACTTCAGAAGCATCTCTTTCCTCAATCGGAATTTCTTTTCCTGTCGGTGTTTTTAAATCAATTGTCGGTGTTGGTGCCGCTACATAAAACGGAATGTTGTAGTATTTCGCTAAAATAGATACGCCTAATGTCCCAATTTTATTTGCTACATCACCGTTTGCTGCCACACGATCGCACCCAACGATTACCGCATCAATCTTCCCTTGTGACATGACCATAGCTGCCATGTTATCCGTAATGACAGTAACATCAATTCCCGCTTGCTGTAGTTCTAATGCTGTTAACGTTGAACCTTGTAACCTAGGACGAGTTTCATCTGAATAGATTTTTAAGTCCCATCCTTTTTCTTTCGCTAAGTACATTGGAGCTGTCGCAGTACCATACTTAGTCGTCGCTAACGCACCAGCATTACAATGTGTTAAGACTCCCATTCCATCATGGAATAATGTTAATGCCTGTTCTCCAATTTGACGGTTAATTTCTTCATCTTCTCTATGAATCTCTTTTGCCTCTTCTAGTAATCTATCTTTCAACTGAGCAATTGATAAATGTGAGTTCTCTGCCGCGACTGCCTCCATTCTTTCGAGTGCCCAAAATAAATTTACCGCTGTTGGCCTTGATGTTGCCAAATATGCACATACCTTTTTGACTTCCTCTATAAAGTCTCCCATAGTACTTTGAGTAACTTCCTTTGTTCCTAAATACACACCATACGCTGCCGAAACACCAATCGCTGGCGCTCCTCTTACTTTCATTACTTGAATGGCATCCCACACGCTTTCAACCGTCTTGAAAGATTCATAGACAATCTCATTCGGTAATAATGTTTGATCTAATAAAACTAAAGCATCATCTTTCCACTGAATGGGTATTAATCGCTCTTCCATCATCTCTTCTCCCCTTACTTCGCGTAGTACATTGACTGTTCTTTTAACGTTTCTACAAAGCTTGTGCCTGTTTTATATTGATTAGCCCGTAAAATAAATTTCTTCGCTACTTGAAGACAAATACGTTCTGCTCTAGCACGAGCTTCCTCATTCTCAATACAAGTAATATCCTTTACTTTCGCTAGCCCAACAATACGGCGAATTAACTCAAGACCCGTCACTGCAGCTGTATCCTCTAATACAGATTGTAAATATACTTCGTTAAAGCCTTCTTCCTTCGCCATAATCTCGGTCACATGAATATCCCAAGCCTCTAAAAACTTCTTCTTAAACAAATCAATTACCTCTACCATTGTCGATTGTAGCCAACTCATATACGTATCCTTCTCAGCGCCAGGCATCATGGTTGCATCTGCGTTCACCCAAGCAAACATTAAATTCGCCATTACATTTCCAACGTCATATCCCATCGGTCCATAAAAGGCAAACTCAGGATCAATAACCTTTGTGGAATCACTTTTCACAAAAACAGAACCAGTATGCAAATCACCATGAATAAGCGCCTGCGCATTCGTCATAAAAGAAAACTTAAGTTTTGCGGCTTCCATACGAAGCTCTTTATCACTATAAATATGCTCTCTAATCCATCCTTCATTTAACGGAAACAACTCATTACGCTTATTATGATTTGTAAATGGCTCAGCGTATACGAGGTCTTCTGTAATCTCACATAATTCAGGATTTATATAATTCTTCACAAGTTCCTTCTTCTCTTTATGATTCATTACAACATCCGATGTTAATAAAAGTGTATTTACCAAAAAGGTCGTTAAATCATCCGCAAGCTTCGGAAACATTTGATGTTTTATAAGTGCTGTACGTAATATTGTGTGGTCCGATAAATCTTCCATTATGCAACAATTCATCACACTATCAAACAAATACACCTTTGGAACGAGCCCAGGGGCTAACTCCTCCTCTAACTGCAAAACATCTGATTCTATACGGATACGATTCGTCGACAACTTAAACTCATCTGAAATCCTTGCTGTATCCCCAGCTTGCTTTACAATGACAGAAATATTCTTCTGTTCATCCCAAACGCGGAATACATAATTTAAATTACCATCGCCTATTTCTTTACACTGTAACCCCTTTGCATCCTCAAACTTAGATAATTTCTCTTTCACATATACAATCACATCATTAGCTTCCATTAAAAAATACTTTGTGAACTTAGACATGGTTTCCCCTCCACACTAATTGTAAGCGTTTTCTAAAAGCTATAAAAAAATAATAGGTTATAAATTTTTTCATCCTATAATATATGTTCTTCTTTTTAAAATGTATATCTAGGTTTTATTATATCTTGTTAGCCCCTCGAGTCAATGCTTCTATATCACCTCAAATATACTTCCTAATTATATTTGAGATGACAAAAATTGTTCAAAAAAATTTTAATTCATTTTATTTTATTTATCACACAATTCTTTGTAAAATAGAAATAAGCAATCCCTTTTCAAATCCACAACTTCTAAGAATTATTCCCTTCCTATCAATTTATACTTACAACGTGTCTCTAACATACGCACTACCCTTTTACATACTCATTGAAAATCTATTACATGAAAACTACCTTTTCATTCTCTAATAACCTTAATTGAGAATAAATATTAATTAAATTGATATAAAGTTGGTTTATTCTCTTGACAAAATAACCAATTCTATATGATAATTAATATCGAATTAGAATTATTATAGTTAATTAAAAAATATATTTTATGAGCACACTATTTTTTGATGCTCAAAACCAACATTTAGGAGGAATTTTAATATGTTATTAATCGGCACAGAAGTAAAACCGTTTAAAGCTAATGCTTACCATAATGGAGAATTTATCCAAGTTACTGACGAAAGTTTAAAAGGAAAATGGAGTGTAGTTTGTTTCTACCCAGCTGACTTCACATTCGTTTGCCCAACTGAACTTGAAGACTTACAAAACCAATACGCAACTCTTAAAGAGTTAGGCGTTGAAGTATACTCTGTATCTACAGACACTCACTTCACTCACAAAGCATGGCATGATAGCTCAGAAACTATCGGCAAAATCGAATACATTATGATTGGTGACCCAACTCGCACAATCACTACAAACTTCAACGTTTTAATGGAAGAAGAAGGTCTTGCTGCTCGTGGTACATTCATCATCGATCCAGACGGCGTTATCCAATCTATGGAAATCAATGCTGACGGTATCGGCCGTGACGCAAGCATTCTTGTTAACAAAATTAAAGCAGCTCAATACGTACGTAACAACCCAGGTGAAGTTTGCCCAGCTAAATGGCAAGAGGGTTCTGCAACACTTAAACCAAGCCTTGACCTTGTAGGCAAAATCTAAGGAGTTCGATCAAAATGATACTAGATGCAGATATAAAAACACAACTATCCCAATATCTTCAGTTAATGGAGAACGATATTTTACTTAAAGTAAGCGCAGGAGACGACAACGTATCTAAAGATATGTTAGCTCTAGTAGACGAATTAGCTACTATGTCATCTAAGATTACAGTAGAAAAAGTTGAATTAGAGAGAACACCTAGCTTTAGCGTAAATCGCCCTGGTGAAGACACTGGTGTTGTATTCGCTGGTATTCCATTAGGACACGAATTTACATCATTAGTACTAGCTTTACTACAAGTAAGTGGACGCGCTCCAAAAGTTGAACAAAAATTAATCGATCAAATTAAAAACATTCAAGGCGAATATCATTTTGAATCTTATATCAGCCTAAGTTGTCATAACTGTCCTGATGTTGTACAAGCTCTTAACGTAATGAGCGTTCTAAACTCTGGTATTACACATACTATGATTGATGGCGCTGCATTCAAAGAGGAAGTAGAAAGCAAAGACATCATGGCAGTACCAACAGTTTTCCTAAACGGCGAATCTTTCGGAAGCGGTCGTATGACACTTGAAGAAATTTTAGCTAAAATGGGTAACGGTCCAGATGCATCAGAGCTTTCTGATAAAGATCCATACGATGTTCTTGTTGTTGGTGGCGGCCCTGCTGGTGCAAGTGCAGCAATTTATGCAGCACGTAAAGGCATCCGCACTGGTATCGTTGCTGAGCGCTTCGGTGGTCAAGTAATGGATACTATGGGTATTGAGAACTTCATCAGCGTAAAACGCACTGAAGGTCCTAAGCTAGTAGCAAGCCTTGAAGAGCATGTTAAAGAATACGACATCGATGTAATGAATCTACAACGTGCGAAACGTTTAGAGAAAAAAGAACTTATTGAAGTGGAACTTGAAAACGGCGCTATTCTAAAAAGTAAGAGCGTAATCGTTTCTACAGGTGCTCGTTGGCGTAACGTTGGCGTACCAGGTGAAGCTGAGTTCAAAAATAAAGGTGTAGCATACTGCCCACACTGTGACGGTCCATTATTCACTGGAAAAGACGTAGCAGTTATCGGTGGAGGTAACTCGGGTATTGAAGCAGCTATCGACTTAGCAGGTATTGTTAAGCACGTAACTGTTCTTGAATTCATGCCAGAACTAAAAGCTGATGCTGTATTACAAGAACGTCTTAACAGCTTACCAAACGTAACTGTTCTGAAAAACGTTCAAACGAAAGAAATCACTGGTACTGATAAAGTAAACGGTATTTCTTACATCGATCGTGAAACTGAAGAAGTTCATCACGTTGAATTACAAGGTGTATTCGTACAAATCGGTCTTGTTCCAAACACAGACTGGTTAGGCGAAACAGTTGAACGCGTTCGCGGTGAAATCGTAACAGACAAGCACGGCGCTACAAACGTACCAGGAGTGTTTGCTGCAGGTGACTGTACAAATAATCCGTACAAACAAATCATCATCTCTATGGGTTCAGGTGCAAACGCAGCTTTAGGTGCATTTGATTACTTAATCCGTAACTAATATAGACGTGAGTAAAAAAAGCAGGTGCCTTGGCACCTGCTTTTTTTATACCCTTAATGTATAAACTAAAAACCTCTCATTCACATTCTTCTCATAAGCATCTGGCAATCTAACTTCTTTCTTCAACTCAAACGCAGTCTGATTTTCTAAGAAGAAAATATAGTCCTCAGAAGGATAATATAAAATAATATCCACTTCTCTCTCTATTTCCTCTACCGAAAGCAAAATGTTATTGACTACGTTCATAAACACTTGTACAGAAAATGGATTGAAGAAATAAAAACGGTTATCACGTGAATCAATCTCATATTCTTGTGCTAAACAGCATTCAAATCGAATTTTGTCTTTACTGTTTCTTACCTTTCGTACATAACGATCAAGATTATCCAACGCGTCTTTATAAAACTCTTCATTCATTTCAATTCCAAGCGCTGAAGCGCCGCACTTATGGTGCATGTAAAAGTTTAATCGTCCTTTTCCACATCCAAAGTCTACAATCTGGTCGCTACTTCTTATTTCATATTGATTCAATAGCTCATCTAATCCGCTATATGGCGTTGGTTCATAACGGTGATAATGCATAGACTTGTTAAAGCCCTTTTGCTCACCGACAGTTTTTATATGTAATACAGCATCGCAATATTGTTCGTTCATTCGTCTTCTCCTATTAGAAAATGGTACTTATTATTATACACCATGTACCGGAGAGGGATTTTTTATTGAATTAATTGGTATGTGAAATTATATCAACGATTTTTTCAATATATCAACGTTTCGACAAGGAATATCGACTTACCTACAGATTCCTACAAAAAAACAGGAGCTCTCTAGCCCCTGTCCTCTAATACTTTCAATACAGTTTGTTTCAATATTTCTACTCCATCCATAATACAACTATGATCGAACTTCATATACGGATGGTGTAATCCAGGTTGTAAGTTTGCCCCGAGTCCAAGCATGACAGCTTTTAAATGTGGTCTCTTCACTGTGTAGTAATGGAAATCATCGCTTCCTGTCGTATACAGCGGTCCGGTGCATCCCTCTTCCCCGTATACTTCAAGAATGCCTTTTCGCATAAAGCGCTCAGCTTCTTCTGACACTTCAGCTCCTGGTGCAAGGTCAATCCATTTGTATGAAGTTTCCGATCCCATCGATGCGGCCGATTCTATTACATGTTCTATTTTTTTCTTCAATTCTTCTAATAATGTATTACTCTCCGCTCTGACATCTAAGCTAAAATGGCCATTTCCCGGAATAATATTTAAATTATCTCCACCAGCTTGGCATCTCGTCATCTTCACTGAATAGGAACTTTGCGGTGGTAGCCATATATTTTTCAAACCAATGTTGATCATAGAAATGACATCAATTGCATTTATCCCTTGATGTGGGCGTGCTCCATGTGCATCATCTCCATGAATTGTTCCTTCTAAAAATCCTGCTGCTCCGTGACGAATAGATGGGGCAGCTTGTTTCAAAGGCAGTTCTTCAATCGGTCTTAAATGAACACCAAATAAGAAGTCAGCATCATCCACAGCACCCTTCTCTACCATCTTTAAAGAGCCATTTCCTTTCTCTTCTGCCGGCTGAAAAATAAATCTAACCGTTCCACTATCCCATCTCATATTTTTCAATTGTAAAATAAGCCCCATCACAATTGTCATATGTGCATCATGACCACATGAATGGTTCGCTTTAAATTCTCCATCTACTTCTTGCCATAATGCATCCATATCGGCACGAATCGCAATAACTGGGTTTCCGCTTCCGATTTCCGCAATTACACCTGGACAATCATCAAATATTTTATATGAAATTCCTTCTTCTTTTAAAAAGTTAGTAATATACGCTGTCGTTTCATACTCTTTCCAACTCACTTCAGGGTTTTCATGTAAATGCTGAAAAATTTCAGTTAAACGCTCTTGTAATTCTAATGTTTTCAAAGCTACATTCTCCTTCCCAAATTCCAAAACCATTCAGGTTAATTATACTTATGAAAAACAGATGTTTTTATGAACATATTGAATTTTAAGAAAAAAGTCAATTGTTTATTTTTAAATACAATCGACAACTTATTCCTACTCACTTTATAACGATAGAACATTCCTTATTTTCTGTTTTTTATTGACGCTTACATTAATTTTTAGTTATTATAACTTAATAACGTCTATTTTGCGACAATTCTAAAAAATACAAACATATATAATGAGGAGGAAGTTTATGAAAAAAGAAATACCTTTTGGCGTAGCAATGATCCCTATTATCATTACAGTTGCAGTTATGATGGTTACAATTGTTGTATTAAAGCAAAGCCCTCACGTTCCACTTATTATCGGTACAACCGTTGCTTCTATCGTCGCTTGGCGTTACGGCTACAAATGGCACGATATTGAAGAAGCAATGTATAAAGGAATTCGCCTCGCATTACCCGCTATCGTTATCATTATTCTTGTAGGTTTAACGATCGGTGCTTGGATTGGCGGCGGAATCGTCGCAACAATGATTTATTACGGGTTAAAACTTTTAACTCCATCACTATTTTTAGTTTCAATTACCGTGATTTGTTCTATCGTTGCGTTAGCGATCGGTAGCTCCTGGTCTACAATGGGAACAATCGGCGTTGCTGGAATGGGTATTGGTCTTAGTATGGGAATCCCAGCTCCAATGGTTGCCGGCGCTATCATTTCCGGTTCTTATTTCGGCGATAAAATGTCACCGCTTTCAGACACGACAAATTTAGCCGCAGGATTAACAAATACAGATTTATTCGCGCATATTCGTCATATGTTATTTACTACAATCCCAGGTTTAATTATTACTCTTATCGTCTATGCAGTCTTAGGAAGAAGTTTCGGCGAGAACAATATTGATGCAAAAAGCATCGATCAAACGTTACAAGTGTTGCAACAAAACTTTGTTATCTCACCTTTCCTATTAATCATACCCGTAGTCGTTATGGTATTGGTCGCTAAAAAGGTGCCAGCTATACCAGCTATTCTCGTAGGTATTATTTTAGGGTTTTTATCACAAGTCTTTATTCAAGGTGGTTCTGTCTCCGCCTCTGTCGGTGCACTCCAAGCTGGATTTGTCATAGACACTGGAAACAAGCTAGTAGACGAACTATTTAACCGCGGTGGTTTAGATTCGATGATGAATACTGTTTCTATGACAATTGTCGCTATGACTTTTGGCGGAGTACTAGAACATACTGGTATTCTTCGCTCAATTGTAAATCAAATTTTAAAATTAGCGACATCAGCAAAAGGGCTTATCGCTTCTACTATCGCATCTTGCTTTGCAACCAATCTTACTTGCTCTGAACAATATATTTCGATTGTTGTTCCTTCAAGAATGTACGCAAATGCATACACAGAAAAGGGACTACATTCTAAAAATTTATCCAGAGCATTAGAAGATGGCGGAACATTAACTTCTGTTTTCGTGCCTTGGAATACATGTGGTGTATTTATACTCGCAACACTTGGAGTTGGCGCATTCGAATATGCTCCTTATGCTATATTGAATTTCATCGTACCTATTATCTCGATCATTTACGGTATAACTGGTCTCACAATTACAAAACTATCTGACATTGAAAAAGCAGAACTACTAAAAAAACAAAAAGCTCAATTAGAAGCTTAAAGATAACGGTAAATTCAGTTCATATATTGCGCGAGGGCGTCCTTGTTGATAAGGCATTTCCTCGCCGCAAATATGAGCATATCCATAATCAACAAGTTTCTTTAATAATCTTTCCGTTGATCGGCGAGTCACTTGTAAGTATTCAGAAAGATCTGCTGCGGTAAACTTCAATGACGAATGTGATTGACTAAATTGAATAATTTTTGATAAGTTTGCTGGACTAAGTTTCGTTTCTTTCGCTATTTTCATTAGTTCCGGGTTTTCATTCTTCAAACTTTGTACTCTCTGTTCTTTCGGGAACGGACCAAATAGTTCTTTATCACTTGTTAGTATATAAAAACAGTGGTCTATTGGATTGTTCTTCGCAAAATCTTGAGCGATTTTAGCATTTTGCTCTGCTTCTTTTACAGTTTTTCCGTAGCCAAATCCAATAGCTATCGTTCCTTCTATACTCGCAAATAAATTATTTATCATATTCGTTTTTATAATCGATTCAATATCACCACGAGTCGTATACAAAATGAATGTCATTTCATCAACTTTTTTAAATGAACCATGTAGTGCTTTGGAAATGGCATCTAATTGCTCAAGCAAACCTTCTCGTAATTCTAAAGAAGAAATCATACAAGCACCAACAGTAGCTGAATGGCTTTTTGCTAACTCAGCTTTTATTTTCGCATCTTTTAACCCATGTATAATAGATTGCTTCGGATCTATCATACGCTCTGAAGGAATACCTATTTTTTGAAGTTCATCATAGACAGCGTGAATACTAGTTAAAGCTAAATGTGCTTCTCCAGATTGATATTTAGCTACATGAAAATCAATAACTCTATTTATTTCATCTTTGCTCCACAGCATATTTTTATAATCAAACACTTGTGGCTTTTCTTTTATGCCGATATCATGGAACACATTTGTAATGAAGGAACGGTCTACTAAATCAATTGAGATTTGATGTGGTTGAATACCTTGGTGATACATGACAGAAAGAATGGAAGATGCGATGGTTGTCTCGTCTTGCTGCAAGTACGTACTTGGAATTCGTAATTGTTCTCTTATTTCTTTTGCCATATAATAAGGTAAAGCACCTGAGAAAAAGATGAAATCACAAGGCTTTAAACGCTTCAATAGTTCAGAAGATTCTGCCGGATGAAGGTAAATATATGGATCAACCTCTATTTCTTCTAGTTTATGAGCAACAGGTAAAAGTGTCTCCATAAACTCTTTTGAACCGACAACTGCAATTTTTATCATCATTTCTCTAACTCCTTATCATTAATTAACGACTATTTAACGTCAACTATATCAAATGTACAAAACTATTGTAAACAGGAAGGGGTCTCTACCTAATGAAAATTACAGCTATTCATCTTTATGCAATTCGTTTACCGCTTCGCGATCCGTTTGTTATTAGTTATGGTTCTTATTCTGATATGCCTTCTATTATCGTCAAAATGGAAACAGATGAGGGCATTATCGGTTACGGTGAAGGCGTTGCTGATGATCACGTTACAGGCGAATCATGGGCAAGTACTTTCCATACTTTAAAACATACACTTGCTCCTGCGCTCATCGGACAAAACCCAATGAATATCGAGAAAATACACGATATGATGGACAATACAATTTACGGTGTGCCTACTGCGAAGGCTACGATTGATATTGCTTGTTTTGATATAATGGGCAAAAAACTAAATCAACCTATATATCAATTAATTGGCGGACGCTACCATGAAGAGTTTCCTGTCACTCACGTCTTAAGTATCGCCGAACCTGAAGAAATGGCTAAAGAGGCTGCCTCTATGATTCAAAAAGGTTACCAATCATTCAAGATGAAAGTCGGTACAAATGTAAAAGAGGATGTAAAAAGAATTGAAGCTGTACGTGAACGTGTAGGAAATGATATCGCAATCCGTGTTGATGTAAACCAAGGTTGGAAGAATAGCGCAAACACATTAACAGCACTTCGTTCATTAGGTCATGTAAACATCGACTGGATTGAACAGCCTGTTGTCGCTGACGATATTGACGCAATGGCCCACATTCGTTCTAAAACAGACCTTCCGCTTATGATTGATGAAGGATTAAAGGGCTCTCGTGAAATGCGCCAAATTATTAAATTAGACGCTGCGGATAAAGTAAATATAAAACTAATGAAATGCGGCGGCATATATCCAGCTGTAAAACTTGCTCACCAAGCAGAAATGGCCGGCATTGAATGCCAAGTTGGATCCATGGTCGAATCATCTATTGCCTCTTCCGCAGGATTCCATGTCGCTTTCTCGAAAAAAATTATTACAAGCGTCGAGCTAACAGGTCCATTAAAATTCACGAAAGACATCGGCAACTTACACTATGACGTACCATTTATTCGCTTAAACGAAAAGCCAGGACTCGGCATTGAAATAAATGAAGATACATTACAAGAACTAACCGTATTTCAAGACGTTGTATGCTAAAGGAGGACTCACAACATGACAGTGCTATATAAAGGAGCATTAAAACAAAATAACGATCCATTTCACGTTACATTACTATCACTTGAGCATATCGAACAAATCTTATCACTACAAAACGTCGTAGTTGAAGCGCTAGAAGATAAAAGTCGCTTACAACCACTCTCATTAGAAGAGTTTCAATACATTCTAGAAGGAAACGGCATGATGATCGGTGCTTTTATCGAAAACGAACTTATCGCATTTCGTGCCCTACTCGTTCCTCCTATCGACGAAGAACATTTAGGACTTGATATTGGCATACTAGAAAGCGAACTACATCGCGTCATCTATCAAGAAATCTCAAACGTTCACCCGAACTGCCGAGGAAATGGGATGCAAAAAATATTAGCGACAGTCATCATGGATGAATTACAAAAAGAAGATAGCCAGTACGACTATGTTTGCTGCACCGTTGCCCCTTTTAACATTCCGAGTTTGAAGGATAAGTTTGCGCAAGGGATGGAGATTGCTGCACTGAAGGAGAAGTATGGCGGTAGTATGCGGTATGTTTTTGTGAAGGAATTGCGTGAGGACAAGGAAAGAGATTGGACGGAGATTAAGAGCGTTCCGATGAGTGATGCTGGCGAGCAGCAGGCGTTGCTTTCGGAAGGGTATCGTGGGTATGAGATGGAGAAAGTGGATGGAGATTTTGTTGTGAAGTTTGGGCGATAATTGCTAAGACATAAAAAAGGAGATGTCTGCTGTGACATCTCCTTTTGCTTTTTCTTCCTTGAACATATCGACCACAACTCCAAATATATCAGCGATTTTCAAAATATATCGGCGATTTTTGAAATATATCGACTTACCGACAAAGATTGACAATAAGCGCACCACTAAACCGTCATCTTCCAACTCGATAACGCTAACCAATTCTCCATTTCCTTATAATCAGGCATTATCTTCCCGACAAGGCGCCAAAAAGAGCGATCATGATTCAAATGAACCATATGGCACATTTCATGAACAACTACATAATCAATTACTCGCTGTGGTGCCATCGCTAACTTCCAATTGAATGTTAGCTGTAAATTTGAATCACACGTTCCCCATGTGCGGCTACTATCTGTAATACGAATAGAACGCGGCTTTGTTTTGAAGTTACTTTGATGCGCTTTTATACTCTTCTCTACTAATGACTTACACTGCTTATAGTAAAATCGTTTTAAAGCTTGTTGTATCTTTTCATCCTTAAGCTCTTTCACATAAATGTGTAGCTTATCTCCTTTAAATACTGCATTGTCTTGCGTAATACTTACATCTTGAGAAATCTGTATTGGATACGTACTTCCTAAATACAAAAAGCCTTCTCCTTGATCATAATCCTTTTCCTGTGGTCCACGCGCTCGCTCCGCCATTTCCTTACGTGTTTTCTGAATCCAATCCCATTTCTCTTCGAGCAACTGGACTAAGTATTCAACAGGCGTTCCCTTTGGAGCCTGCACTTCCACATTTCCGTACGAATCTACAAAAAGACGCACTGACTTTTTCTTTTTATAAGTTATATGAAAATTAATTGTCTCACCTAAATATGTATGTACCATTTCATCACCTAACGTATTATTTTACAAATAAAAAAGAGTAGGATACGAACATCCTACTCTATCTATTATATCATGTACCACTTTAATGGAATCATTACCCTCTATACTTTACAGCTAATCCCTTAATGAAGTTCCTTGCGTATCTATCGCCGCACTCTTTGTAATTTTTATGGCCTTTCTTTCTTAATAGGGCGCCTAGTTCTCCCTTTGTCACTGTAACGCCTACGCCATCTAATATATCAAGTACATCCTCACTCGTTAATGAAAGTGCAATTTTCATTTTCTTTAGAAGAAGGTTATTCGCACTCTCTTTGCTTTCTACAGGTGCTGGTTGTCCTGGTTTCGGATCTTGTTTCCCTCTTTTTAAAGTAATAAATCCATTGAAAAACGCCTCTAACATCATCATATCGCATGTTTTTACATACTCATCTTCTTCCACATCAGGGTTTTCAGGTTCGTGCTGAGGCGCTCTCTTTATTTTTGTAAGCATATCAACTACGTCTTCCTTCGTTACTTCCATACCGCCAAGTTTAAAGATTTCTACCATATCTATATCTTTTATATCTAAAGCGTATCTTACTCTTTTTAATATATCATTGTTGCTCATTGCCATTGTTTTTCCTCCTGAAATGTTGATTATCTTAATGCTTTTAGCATGTGTAAATGAATGTCGTCAAATTACTACTTTAACATTTTAGGAGGTGGTTTTGTAGTCTTAGGTGGATTAATGCTTGTGGAGATGATTTTAAAACTGCAACATATGCTGTTTAGCAGCTTTATTTTATATTTAATTCCAATAAAATCATACTGATACTAGAATTAATATGGGAAGATATCAATATTGAATTATGTAATTGATTATAAAGATGCTGAACGAAACTTCGGTTGAGGATTTACTATTAATTAACACACTTAAAAATGGACAAATCTAATATAGGTTTGTCCATTTTTTTATACTACTCAAATATAAATATTTGTGGTACAGTTCAACAAAAATAATCTAAATAAGGTTATTTTTTATTATTTAGATAATCAAATTTAACAAAAAAGGTAGTGCCTTCGGATCCCGTTTGAATTTCTATTTTTGCATTATGACGGGCAGCAATGGCATAGCATACACCTAACCCCAATCCAGTTCCATTATGTTTGGTCGTGTAAAATGGAGTACCTAGTTTTTCTAATACTTCAGGCCTGATACCTTTTCCTTGATCCCTCACTGCAAGCACGACACAATCTCGACCTTCTTTATAGGTGCTAATGGTTAGAACTTTCTCTTTATCCATCGCTTCTAAGCCATTCCGGTATAAGTTTATTAATAATTGTCGTATCTCATTACGATTTAAAAGTAATTCCGGAATGTCATTTGTATCGACTTGAATATATTTATTTTGATTATGCGTATCAATCTTTATTAAAGGAATAATATCACAGATAATTGAATTTAAATCTAACATCTGCAAATCCGATTTCCTTGTATTACCCATTGAGAGAAATTCAGTAATAATAGAATTGGCACGGTCAAGTTCTTCAATCATTAAATTAAAGTGCTTATTATGTTTCTCATAGGTGGGCTCTTCTTTTAATAACTGCAAAAACCCTCGTACTGTTGTCATTGGATTTCTAATCTCATGGCTGATACCAGCTGCCATTTGCCCTATTAAATCTATGTTGGATAACCTTTTCAATTCCTGCTCATATTGCTTTTTTTCCGTTATGTTTTTAAAAATACAACAAATACCATCATCATACGGGTATGCAATAACTTCGTGCCAATATTCATCTGGGGCAGAAAAAAATTCAAAATACACTGTAGTTCGCTCTGACATTACACGATGAAGTTCCTTATACATGACTTCGTCAATGCTACTCGGGAAAATCTCCCATATATTCTTTCCTAATACATCTTTTGCTGTTTTTCTTTGTGGAAAATATTGATGCTTATTTACGTACGTAAATTCCCACGTATTATTTAAAGTAAAGAATCCATCCGTAATACTTTCAATCACACTTGTAACTTTTTCATTAGCAACAGCTAGTTCTCTCGTTCGCTCTTCCACCATGCTTTCAAGTCTATCCATATATAACAAGTTTGAAAACGTAGGCGCTGTAGCATCAACGATAGATTTTGCCAGTTGTATTTGGGAATTATCATAATTGTGAGCTTTTCCCTCTTTGCCAACGACGATTACCCCTAATACTTCTCCCATTGAAACCAATGGAATCATCAGTAGACCATTACTATCTATATTTTTTGTTTGGATAACCTCTTGGATCTTGGCTTCATAGCTTTTCTCCACCCAATCCGCTTCTGTCCAATCACATTCCTTGCTTAACTTCGTTGTTTTAATCGTTGTTTTGTCTAGGGGGTCTAAAAGGTGAGCTGCCATGTTTTTACTCTCTAAAATCTGTCCTAAGTAAAAAAAACATTTATCAAAACTCTCCTGTATCGAGGAACACATTGATAAATCACGGGTAACATTTAGTAACAGCTGCTTCTCGGCAATAAGGTTTTCTTTTTGTTTTAAATTATTTGCATTTTGAATTGCGACCGCAGCCATATTTACATAAGCTTCAACACTTTGAACTTCTGAATTTGTTAAGTTCATTGGAACTCCATAATCAAATAAAAAAACTAGACCAAATAACTCTTGCCCAAATGAGATGGGTAGAGCTAATAAGGACTTAATTTTGAACGCAGCAACTGGTCTCGAATCCGGTCGATCATCCTTTGATGTATCAGGGATATAAATCGTTTTTTTTGTTTCCATAACTTCTTTTGCTAGTAAGTCTATTTCTGGATCAATTACCTGAGTATCGAGCGTTACGCCATTTATTGTCTCTGGTTTTCCTGCAAACCCTCTAAATGTTCCATCTTCCTGGGGTAAATAAATTCCAACAGCGTTGCACTTAACAATCTCCTCTGATATCGCAATTGTTACACGCTGCAATACTTCACGTAGTTCTAATTTTGTATTTATTATTTTTGTTATATTCGCGAGCCTAGAATATCTCGCCTGATCACTTAACATTCACACGGCCTCCAATTATAGGCATAATAAAATAAACATGATACTATCATTGAAAATCAAGACCAACCTACCATTTTCGCTTTTCTCCTGTATTCTTTTCTTACCCTTGTTTTACGCCTTTACTTCTGATACAGTCCACCTTAATTAAAGTGAAACAGTGTAACTTTCAAAAGTTACACTGTTTCACTACCTTCTACTACATTCACACTCGCCTCAAACTTATCAAGCAATGCACGCACTTCATTCGTTGATTTCGTACTCATCAATTGGTTTCTTAATTCAGCAGCTCCTGGGAATCCTTTTACATAAATTTTAAAGAAGCGATGTAGTCCTGTAATGGAGCGTGGTAATACTTCTGCATATTGATCTTGAAGATCCAGCTGCAGTCTTAAAAGATCAAGATGTTCTTTACTACTATGCTCTTTTGGCTCTTTTTCGAAAGCAAATGGATTTTTAAAGATTCCTCGTCCGATCATTACGCCATCAATGCCGTATTTTTCAGCAAGTTCCAACCCAGTTTTACGATCAGGGATGTCTCCGTTTATTGTTAGGAGCGTATTTGGTGCAATACGATCACGTAATTTTTTAATTTCCGGAATTAGCTCCCAGTGTGCATCCACTTGGCTCATTTCTTCTCTTGTACGTAAGTGAATAGAAAGGTTCGCGATATCTTGTTTGAAAATATGCGTTAACCAATCTTCCCACTCGCTTAACTCTTTAAAGCCAAGTCTTGTTTTTACGCTGACAGGTAATCCGCCCGCTTTTGCTGCTTGAATAAGTTCTGCCGCAACGTCTGGACGTAAAATAAGTCCACTACCTTTTCCTCTTGATGCTACGTTTGGTACAGGGCAACCCATATTAATATCGATGCCTTTAAATCCTAACTCTGCCATACCAATACTCATTTGGCGGAAGTATTCAGGATTATCTCCCCAAATATGCGCCACGATTGGTTGTTCATCTTCTGTAAAAATTAAACGGCCACGTACACTTTTCATACCCTCTGGATGACAATAGCTATCCGAGTTTGTGAACTCTGTGAAGAATACGTCTGGGCGACCAGCTTCACTTACTACGTGACGGAACACAACGTCCGTTACATCTTCCATTGGTGCAAGTACGAAAAATGGTCGTGGTAAATCACGCCAAAAATTATCTATCATTTCAAATTCAAATCCTCTCACTATGAATACAATTTCAAACTCTCAATAAACCAAAAAGCAGATGGTATAGATTTTCCTATATCAACTGCTTTCCTATTATACCAACTTCAGCCAAGCTACACACTCTACATGAGTCGTATGTGGGAACATATCAACAGGTTGTACTTCCTGCGTTTTATATCCACCTTCTTCTAGTACTTTTAAATCACGTGCTAATGTTGCTGGGTTACATGATACATATACGACGCGTTTTGGTTTCATGTCGATGATTGTGTTTAATAGTGCCTCATCGCAACCTTTACGCGGTGGATCTACGACCATTGTATCAGCGATTACGCCTTCTTTGTACCATTTTGGAATGACTACTTCTGCTTCTCCTACACCAAATTCAGCGTTTGTCATATTGTTTAGTGCTGCGTTTCGGTTTGCGTCTTCGATTGCTTCCGGGACGATTTCAACGCCGTACACTTTTTTCGCTTTTTGTGCTAGGAATAAGGAGATTGATCCAATTCCACAATAGGCATCAATTACTGTTTCGTTGCCATCTAGTTTTGCGTATTCTAACGTTTTATCGTATAGCACTTTCGTTTGTTCTGGGTTTACTTGATAGAATGAACGTGCTGAAATCGCAAATTTAATGTCACCGATAAAGTCATAAATATATTCTGATCCGTACAGTACTGTCGTTTTATCTCCGAAAATTACATTCGTACGCTTCGTATTTACGTTTTGAACAATCGATTTTACTTCTGGGAATTTCGCTGCAATTTCTTCAATGATTGCTTTTTTGTTTGGTAATTCTGCGGTACGAGTAATGAAGACAAGCATAATTTCCCCTGTTACTTGTCCGTAACGAGCCATTACGTGACGAAGTGTTCCTTTGTTACGCTCTTCGTTGTATGCCGAAATACCGTGTTTTTCACAAATACGTTTTACTTCTTGAATTAATGTATCGTTTTCTTCTGCTTGAATTAAACACGATTCCATATTAATGATGTCATGTGTTCCTTGACGATAGAATCCAGCTACAAGTCCACCTTCACGTTCTCCAATTGGTACTTGTGCTTTGTTACGGTATACCCACGGATTCTTCATGCCAAGTACAGGATGAACAGGAACATCACTTAATCCGCCGATGCGCTGCATAACATCGCGTACTTGTTTTTCTTTCGCTTGTAATTGTCCTTCATATGTTAAATGCTGAACCTGACAACCGCCGCACTGATTGTACACTGGGCATTCTGCATCTTTACGATATGGGCTCTCTGTATGAAGCTTCATTAAACGACCGAATGCGAAGTTTTTCTTCACTTTAATAATTTTAATTTGTGCTTCTTCACCTGGTAATCCGTTTTTAACGAAAATAGGATAGCCTTTTACTTTCGCAACACCGGCACCATCATGTGTTAAATCTTCAAATACTACATCTATAAACTCGTTTTTTTCAACTGGTGGCGTCATTTTTGTACTCATTTTCCGACCTCTCTTTTTCATAACACTGCGTTACATTTTATCATACTTATATGGTCTATTTCTATTGGAAGAAAAAAAGCTATTGACGATAGTTCTCTGTTAATGTTACGCTACTACTAATTTAATACGGACGATGTTACCTCATATATACTCGATAATATGGATCGAGAGTTTCTACCCGGCAACCTTAAATTGCTGGACTATGGGGAAAACTAATGAATATTAGCCCCTGTGCAAAAAAGGACTCATATTGATTAGCTTTCTCTCATAGATGAAAGTGAATCCATATGGGTCTTTTTTTATTTTTATTTTTCTAAAAGGTCAGACATCTTACGTATGACATAAAACCTCCTTGTTTTATTTTTAGTAATATAACGAGCGTTTTATGTACAAACTTTATACGAACTTCTGAAAGGGGCAACCACATGCAATATGTAATGAGCATTATCGGTATTCTTGTCGTTTTAGGTTTATGTTTTGCTTTGTCAAACAACAAAAGTAAAATCAACTTCCGTGCAATTGCTATTATGATTGGTTTTCAAATTTTAATCGGTTGGTTTATGTTTGGCACAAAGATTGGTCAACAAATCATTATTTTCATTGGTAAAGTTTTCAACAAACTAATTAAACTTGGTACGACAGGTGTCGATTTTCTCTTTAATGGGATTCAAAGAGATTTTGTCTTTTTTTTAAACGTACTATTAATTATCGTATTTTTCTCAGCACTACTTTCTATCTTTAGTTATTTAGGTGTTTTACCATTTATCGTTCGCGTTGTCGGCGGTGCAATCTCAAAAATTACTGGTTTACCACGCGTTGAATCATTCCACGCAGTAAACTCTGTATTCTTCGGTTCAAGTGAAGCGTTAATCGTTATTAAAAATGATTTACAACATTTCAATAAAAACCGTATGTTTATCATTTGTTGTTCTGCAATGAGTTCAGTTTCTGCCTCTGTTACAGCATCATACGTAATGATGTTAGATGCAAAATATGTACTAGCAGCTCTTCCACTAAACTTATTCTCAAGCTTAATCGTTTGTTCGCTATTAACACCAGTTGATACGAAAAAAGAAGATGAAGTGATTCAAAAATTCGATAGAACTTTATTCGGTGACAGCTTTATCGGTGCAATGATTAACGGTGCACTTGACGGTTTAAAAGTAGCTGGTATCGTTGCCGCATTAATGATCGCCTTCATCGGTGTGATGGAAGTTGTAAACTACGTAATTAGTGCCGCTTCAGGTGCAATGGGATATGCTGTTACGTTACAACAAATCTTCGGTTATATACTTGCTCCATTCGCATTCTTAATGGGTATTCCAACTCAAGATATTATCCCAGCTGGTGGTATTATGGGTACGAAGATTGTATTAAACGAGTTTGTAGCAATACTTGATTTAAAAGGTGTTGCATCAACATTATCTCCACGTACAGTTGGAATCGTTACAGTATTCTTAATTAGCTTCGCAAGTATTAGCCAAATTGGTGCAATCGTTGGTACAATTCGTGCCCTTTCTGAAAAACAAGGACGCGTTGTTTCTAAATTTGGTTGGAAAATGCTATTTGCATCAACACTTGCTTCTATTTTATCTGCGACAATCGCTGGATTGTTTATTTAATAAAAAATCACCTTACTCGTTGAAGTAAGGTGATTTTTTTATTTATTATTACTTTTCTCATTCCATCCATTTTCTTCAAATGCTATGATGAACAAGGGTATATCCCCACCTCTTTTACAGCGGTGGGGATTTTAAATGTAAGTATGCAACATAATACACAATAGAAGGTGATTTTATGAGAAAATATGCAGCAATCGCTTTATGTACATCTACCATTCTAGCAGGCTGTAATACTAGTGATGTAAGCCAGGAACCTAAAAAAGAGAAAAAGGTTCAAGGAGTTAAGAAACAAACAGAAACTGTGCAAGAACAAGGTAAAATTTCTTATCAGCCCATTACACACGAATCTACAAATACTACTATTCATATGACAGATATAAAAGATACTTTAACTGAAGTACAATATAAAATTTGGCGTACTGCTGACGGAAGGGAAACTTCTAAATCTTTATCTTCTAAAGAAAAGGAAAAACAATTTTCACTTCCTTTTGACATAAAAGAATTTGAAGGAAAACGCGGTGAATTTCAAATTGAAGCAATAGGAATAAAAGAAGATGGGAAAACCATCCCACTCACAAAAGCTGCTATTACTTTCGAACAAAAGGTTCCCGTTCTTATGTATCATGCAATCGATGATTATCACGGACAAGGCATTAAAGATTTATTCGTCTCACCTGCTAACTTTGAAGCCCAAATGAAATATTTAAAGGACAACGGCTATACATTACTAACTTTTGAACGTTGGGGTGATATTAATAAAGTAAATAAACCTATCTTTGTTACATTTGATGACGGTATGAAAAATAATATGAATGCATTCCATGTTTTACAAAAGCTAAAAGACGATACGTTTAAGCCCACAGCAACAGAATATATGATTGTTGATAACGTTGATGTAGAAGGATCACTGTCTACTTCTGAAATAAAAGAAATGGTCGATTCCGGCATTTTCTCAGTGCAATCTCATACAGCGACGCATGCAGACTTACCGAAAATTACAAACTATGAAGAGGAACTAAAAGGATCGAAAGAAAAGCTAGAAAAAATAACAGGTAAGCCCGTTATCGCAGTTGCTTATCCATTCGGTCATGTAGATGATAAAGTCGTTGCAGAAACGAAGAAATATTATCAATTTGCGACGACAACAAAACCCGGAAAATTCATTACAAAAGGTGAACCCGATGAATTGTTAAAAATGAAGCGTGTTCGCATACACCATACGACGACCGTAGAACAGTTTGCTTCTTCGATTAAATAACGATGAGGGCTCAAAACATTTTGAGCTCTCTTTTTACGCTATATTTATATATATTTTTTGAATTTTCTTGTATTATATATAGTAAGAAATCTTTCAAATTAAAGGAGATTATACATATGTCATTTGAACAAACGTTAGAGAAATATGCTGCCCTTGCAGTCAATGTTGGTGTTAATATTCAACCAGGACAAACATTATCAATTAGCGCACCTCTTGAAGCTGTACAATTTGTACGCCTCGTTACAGAAAAAGCATATAAATCTGGTGCAAAACACGTATATGTGGATTGGAATGATGAGACGTTAACACGCTTAAAGTTCGATCTAGCTCCTGAAGAAGCATTCGCTGAGTTCCCATCTTGGAAAGCAAACGCTCGTGAAGAATTAGCAAAAGAAGGCGCTGCATTTATGTCTATTTATGCAGAAAACCCTGATTTATTAAAAGGTGTAGAACCAACGCGTATCGCAACAGCTCATAAAGTAGCTGGTGAAGCAATGAAAGTATACCGTGATTACGTACAAGCTGATAAAGTAAGCTGGTGTGTCATTTCTGTTCCTACGAAAGAATGGGCTGCGAAAGTATTCCCTGACGTTGCACCAGAAGAACAAGAAGCAAAACTATGGGATGCTATTTTCAAAGCTACTCGTGCTGATTTAGAAAATCCTGTGGAAGCATGGAAAGAACACGATAAAACGTTACATACAAAAGTTGATTACTTAAACGAAAAGCATTATAAAGCTCTTCACTATACAGGTCCTGGAACAGATTTAACAATCGAACTTCCAGAAAAGCATGTATGGGCTGGTGCTGGTAGCTTAAATGAAAAGAATGTACCATTTATGGCGAACATTCCAACTGAGGAAGTATTTACAATGCCGCTTAAAACAGGTGTAAACGGCCAAGTATCTAGCACAAAACCGTTAGCATTTGCAGGTAACATTATCGATAACTTCACGTTAACATTTGAGAACGGACGTATCGTAGATTATAAAGCTGAAACTGGTGAAGAGGCTTTAAAACATTTAATAGAAACAGATGAAGGCTCTCACTTCCTAGGAGAAGTAGCTTTAGTACCTCATGACTCACCAATTTCAAACACAAATATTTTATTCTATAATACGTTATTTGATGAAAACGCATCTTGCCACCTTGCAATTGGAAGTGCTTATGCTTTCAACTTAGTTGGTGGAAAAACAATGTCTAAAGAAGAACTTGCCGAAAACGGGGCAAACAATAGTATTACACATAACGACTTCATGATTGGATCAGCTGAGCTTGATATCGATGGTATTACAGCTGACGGAAGACATGAACCAATCTTCCGTAAAGGTAACTGGGCATTTTAATACAAATAAAAGGCTATCTTCCACACCGGAAGATAGCCTTTTATGATGCCGATGAAACCTTAAGTCCAATTACGCCTAAAACGATAAAGAGAATACAAAACGCTTGGAATAAGCTAATGTGCTCTTTAAAGAAATACACGCTAATGATTGTAATAAGTAATGTTCCTACCCCAGACCAAATAGCATAAGCGATACTTAAATGAATTTTTTTTACAACGATAGCAAATACACTGAAACAAATTCCATAAAATACGAAAATAAGTACACTTGGAATAAGCTTTGTTAAACCATTTGATAACTTCATCGCAATTGTTCCTGCTACTTCAAAAATAATTGTTACGAGTAATAATAGCCAATATACCATACTAGAATCTCCTTCTCTGTTACCTTATAGAGATTCTAGTATACTACTTATAGTCCTAATGAAATATATTTAATTTCTAAATATTCCTCGATACCGAAATGTCCTCCTTCACGTCCAATACCACTTTCTTTAAAGCCACCAAACGGTGCTTGTGCAACTGATGGAAGTCCATCATTTAATCCGATAATACCGTACTCTAACGCTTCGCTAATTTGGAATGCTTGACTAATATCTTTTGTGAAAATATAAGCAGCCAAGCCATATGGTGTATGATTTGCACGTTCAATTACTTCGTCAACCGTTTTAAATTTCGCAACTGGTGCCACTGGTCCGAATGTTTCTTCATTCATACAAAGCATCTTATCGTTCGCCAACCCAATTACAGTTGGTTGCATAAAGTGTCCATCTAGCTCTGTAACCTTTTGGCCACCATATAAAACTGTTCCACCCTTTTGAATAGCATCTTCAATATGTTCCTGTACTTTCGAAACTGCATTCTCGTCAATAAGTGGTCCTACAGTCGTTCCATCACCGAAACCGTCTCCTACTTTCAACTGCCCTACTGCCTTTTGAAACTTCTCTGCGAATACTTCGTAAACTTCTTCCTGAACAAATACTCGGTTTGTACATATACACGTTTGTCCTGCGTTACGGAATTTCGAACCGATTACCGCCTCTACCGCTTTATCTAAGTCCGCATCGTTCATAACAATAAACGGTGCGTGACCACCTAACTCAAGTGAAACCTTTTTTATCGTTTTTGCAGCACTGGCCATTAATTCTTTCCCAATCTCAGTTGATCCTGTAAAGGAAACTTTTCGAACACGTCCATCTTCCATCCACGTATCAGCAATTGCTTTCGCACTACCTGTTACAATATTTATTACGCCTTTTGGAATGTCTGCTTCATGAGCTAATTCAGCTAATTTTAGCGCAGTTAACGGCGTTTGACTTGCAGGTTTTACAACCACTGTACATCCTGCTGCAAGCGCCGGAGCTACCTTTCTCGTAATCATAGCGGCCGGGAAGTTCCAAGGCGTAATAGCTGCCATAACCCCAACAGGTTGCTTCATAACTAAAATACGTTTATTCGGATGAGAAGCAGGAATCATTTCACCGTATACGCGTTTTCCTTCTTCTGCATACCATTCAACAAAGCTATTTGCATAATTCACTTCACCAAGCGCTTCTGCAAATGGCTTTCCTTGTTCTCTCGTCATGATCGCTGCAATCTCTTCTTTATTTTCATCAATAAGTGTGAACCATTTTTTTAACTTCATTGCACGGTCTGCTGCTGTTAACTTAGACCATGATTTAAAAGCTTCATGGGCAGCATCAACAGCTTGCTTTGCCTCTGTTACCCCGCCCTTTGGCACCGTCGCAAATATTTCTTTCGTTGCTGGATTATTTACTTCGATTTGTTCTTGCAATGTAATCCACTCACCATTTATATACATCGCCTTTTTCTCTACATTTACAAACGTCGCTTTTTTATCCAATGTTTTCTTCCTCCTCTATAAGTTTCTTTATTTTCCTAGTGGCAGCAGATTGACTTATTTTTAAAAACTCCGCTACTTTATAACTCGATCCATATGTTTTATATGCTTTCAAAATAATATTCCGTTCTACTTCTTCTAACATTTTATAGAGACTTTGGCCGGACTGTTCAACCGTTGATTCTTGCATCGCTATTGGTAAATCTTCTATCGTAACGATATCATCAGCAGTTATAACAATTCGCTCAATCACATTTTCAATTTCTCTATTATTTCCTTCCCACGGGTAACCAACAAACATTTGTAATGTGCTAGGTGCTAATTTTACATTCCGGCCATATTTCTCGTTAAAGTGTTGTAAATAATGATAAATGAGTGGCAAAATGTCTTCTGTTCTTTCCCGAAGTGGCGGAATTACAATTGGAATGACATTCAGACGATAATATAAATCTTTCCGAAATGTTCCTTGTTTCACCATCATACTTAAATCTCTATTTGTTGCCGCTACAATTCTAACATCCACCTTTTTTAATTCTCTTCCACCTATAGGGCGAAACGTTTTTTCTTGCAACACTTGCAAAAGCTTCGCTTGAATTTCAAGCGGCATTTCGCCAATTTCATCTAAGAATAGCGTTCCTTTATGCGCTGATTCTAATAGTCCCTTTTTCCCTTCACGGTTCGCACCTGTAAAAGATCCACCTGAGTATCCAAAAAGCTCTGATTCAATTAAATTTGTTGGCAATGCCGCACAGTTAATTTCATAGAAACTTTCATTCTTCCGGTTACTCACTTCATGTAAATGGCGTACCAATCGACTCTTCCCTACTCCTGTTTCACCTAAAACGAGAACAGTACTATCTACCACAGATACTTTCTTAATTGTCTCGACTATTTTTTGCATAGCGCTACTTTTAAAAATAAGTCCTTCATGTTCATATGTTTCTCTTAATTCTTTTTTATATGTTTTTAACTGATTATCCATTTCCTCTACCTTTTGACGTAATTGGTAGAGCTCCGTAAGATCACGAGAATAACTAATTACTCTTCTTAAATTTCCCTCATCATCAAAAACAGGCCTTGTACGAACGTGTAAATACTCTCCTGATTTTGTCGTTTGAACGAGTTCAATCGGTCTCTTTTTTTCAATTACTTCTAACGTTGCCGATGGATAAAAGATCCCATCCTTCTGCAACTCTTTTACATGCTTACCTACTAACTCCTTCGCAACTAATTGATAGTGCCTTTCACATGTACTATTTACACGCACAACGATTCCCTTTTCGTCAGTCACAAAAATTTCGTCAAACGCATATTCAAATACATCTTGTAAATCCATTAACACTCGTTCCTTTTCTGCAACCATCCTAGCCACCCCTAACTTCCAAAATCCATCGATTCACTTCACTACCTTTATTATAAAGTGAATTTTCTGCATTTTATATAGAGTTAGCTAGAATGTTTGCCATTTATTATTTAGCTTTTAAACACGAGCAGTATTTGCTTTCTCATAGCATACTTGCAATGATTCTTCAATGATTGTTAATCCTTCTTCAAGTTGCTCATCTGTAATCACTAATGGCATTAACACACGAATAACATTACCGTATGTTCCTGCTGATAGTAGAAGTAATCCGCGTTTGTTTGCTTCTGCACACAAATTAGCTGTTAATGTTTTATCAGGTGCTTTCGTCTTACGGTCTTGAACGAGCTCGAATGCACACATTGCTCCTAAACCACGCACATCACCAATGCAATTATATTTATTTTTCATCTCTTCGAATCGGTTCATTACGACTTTTCCTAATTCTATCGCTCTATCATTTAAATTCTCTTTTTCTATGACATCCAGTACTGCTAATGCTGCCGCACACCCTAGTGGGCTTCCCGCATACGTTCCGCCAAGCTCTCCCGGTGCAGACTCATTCATAATTTCTTTGCGCCCAATAACACCACTAATCGGTACACCAGCGCCTAATGATTTAGATACCGTAATTAAATCTGGAACGACATCATAATGATCAATAGCAAAATACTTTCCTGTACGGCTAAATCCTGTTTGAATTTCATCCGCTACAAATAAGATGCCGTGTTCTGAACAAATATTGCGTACTGCTTGCACAAACTTCTTACTTGGTACGATAAATCCGCCTTCCCCTTGAACAGGTTCCATGACAACGGCTGCTATTGTTTCTGGTGCTACTTCTGATATGAAGAAATTCTTAAACTCTTCAATCATAAAGTCATCGTACTGCTCTTCAGTTAGTCCTTCTGGGCGACGATATTCATACGGGAATGGCGCTTTATATACTTCTGGAGCAAATGGGCCAAATCCAAATTTATATGGTTTTACTTTACTTGTCATAGTCATTGTCATTAATGTACGTCCGTGGAAACCTTTAGAAAATGCGATAATACCAGGTCTTTTTGTATATTTACGAGCGATTTTCACCGCGTTCTCAACCGCTTCGGCACCACTATTTAAAAATAGTACTTGCTTATCAAAACTTCCTGGCGCTAATGCCGCAAGTTTTTCTGCTAATTCAATATATGGCTCATACATCATGACATTAAATCCAGTATGAATATATTGATCTACTTGTTTATGAAGCGCTTCTTTAACAGCTGGATGACAATGCCCTACATTAATTGTTCCGATTGCTCCTGCGAAATCAATGTACTTATTACCATCAACATCTGTTACAAGAGCACCATTTGCAGATTGTACAAACGTTGGGATGCCGTTACTTACTCCTTTTGGTACTATATTTTGGCGGCGTTCTAATAAAGACGATGCTTTCGGTCCAGGAATTTGTTCATTTACTTTAGCAAATTTTTTTGTGTTCATTACGTACCCCATCCTTTTCTTTACATTGTTTTCTCTTTTCTTTGCAAAATGTATGCCAACATTCTTTTCCACTATTTATCCTACATGCCTTCTTATTGGCATAAAAAAATAAGTCTACAAAGACTTATTAAGAGTCCATGTAGACTTATTTTTCTTACACACTAGACTTTCCTTGTTCCCAAATAAACTCACCCGAATGAGAAATGAAATCTCCAACAGATTGTACGACTAAATCCGCAAGTGGTTCTAACGTTTGACGATCCCCTGTACCAGATAGTACTCCAATTGCATAGCAATCGCCGCCATTTCTCGCTAAATATAAATCAGTTGGTGTATCCCCAACGACTGCCACCTCACATGCTTCTAAATGAAACCTCTCACAAAAAGATTCTATAATTCTTTTATCCGGCTTTTGTGCTGGAAACGTATCTGAAGCTACAACACAATCAAAAAAAGAATCTAATTGATACTGTTTTAAAAATAATTCTGTCGGTGCGAAATCATCAGCTGTCACAACACCTAAAATAAATCCTCTATCCTTTAAACCTTGTAAAATCCTCGGTAAATCCGCCGTCATTTTCATATAGGAACGATGCTCGTACATAAGAGAAAATAATTTTTCACTTACCCACTCATGCATTTCCTCTTCCTTACATGACGTAATATGCTTACAAAGCCCCTTTGCAACATCAAGGCTTGTTCCTGCCGCTATTGCGCTAAGAGGGTTCACAAATGCCCCATCCACGCCGATTTCTTTTAATAAAGTAGACTGCATTAACTTTGGTAGTTCATATAAATTTATACATTCCGCCACAAGTTCTTCAGCTACTTTTATCCAAATTGAATGAAAATCCATTAACGTCCCATCTTTATCAAATAGTATTGCTTTTACCTTCTCCATAGCATCCTACCTCTCGTTTCTTATCTCCTCCAGTGTATCAATAAAGTATGGATATAAAATAAACGAATTGTAAAAATACCATAAAAATCAAACTAACTTCCAATTTACAATTCCTTTATACAATAAAAAGGATGCCTTTACAGGGCATCCTCTTGTTGTTCAGGAACAAATAGTTCAAGACAATGATACATATTTTCGAATTCCATCGGTGCGTCTCCACCGTATTCACCATCTAAATTAATCATTAGTTTATCTGGTGAATGTACTTTAATTCGATTTGCTTGTGTGTATAGCACTTTTGGATTATTAATATGTTCACCACGCTGCGCTTGTGTTGCTGCCTTAATTAAGTCAGCGATAGAACCTTTTTTCAGCACTAATAAATCGAATAAGCCATCGTTAATTGATGCATATGGTGCTACCTTTTCAAAGCCGCCCACTGAACGAGTATTCGTAATTAAAAACATCGTAATTTCTTCTTGTAGTAATTTTCCATCATACTCAATTTCAACATATGTTGGATGTAATGATGGTAACATTTCGATACCTTTTAAATAATAAGCAAGTTGTCCTAATACTGTCTTTAGCTTACTCGGTACTTCATATGTTAATTCTGTAATACGACCGCCACCAGCGATATTAATAAAATATGTATCGTTTGCTCTACCAAGGTCTAATGGTACAGTTTTTCCTTCACAAATTATATCTGCTGCCTCTTCAATAGAACGAGGTACACCGATTGCACGTGCAAAGTCATTAGTCGTTCCAACTGGAATAATTCCAAATTTCGGACGGAATTCATGCCCAACTAAACCGTTTACGACTTCATTTAACGTGCCGTCACCACCAGCCGCGATAACAACATCAAATTTACGCTCTACAGCTTGCCTCGCCGCCACAGTTGCGTCTCCAGGACCCGTTGTCGCATGACAAGATGCTTCATATCCAGCTTGTTCTAATTTTTGTAATACTTCTGGTAAACTCTTCTTAAATAGCTCACGCCCAGAAGTAGGATTATAAATAATTCTTGCTCGCTTCATCATTTATTAGCACAGGAAATTTCTTTATGCATCGAAAAAGAACATACCGAACTTCTATTCAGTATTCCCATGCCTACCTCCTCTCATCTTCCTATCCTTTTTTTATCTCGCTCAAACAGGCAGTAAGAACCCGATTCGTGTAGCCCATCAAAAATAAATATTCATTTCGATGTTTTTGTTTTATTTGATCAAAAAATTTATGTCCATATAATTCCTCTTAACAATTTACATATAACGAATAATAATTATCTATTATTTCATGAGATGAAAAAAACCTCTATGTCTAGATTTATCATTATTCCCACCTTTTTGCAACTATCATACCATAGTTGCTATACAAACATTTTTCCACTTTTGACAGTTAATCAAACGTTTGTTTAAACGATTTTCTCTCATTTAAACAAACGTTTGATTAACCTAGAAAAACACCCATGTACGGGTGTTTTTCTACTTAACCTTTAAAAGTTACTACTATTATCGCTTATTAATCTCTTCAAGTAAGATTTTGTTAACAAGCGGTGGATTTGCTTGTCCTTTTGTAGCTTTCATAATTTGACCAACTAAGAAGCCAATTGCACGGTCTTTACCGTTTTTAAAGTCTTCGATAGATTGCTCATTATTATCAAGAATTTCTGTTACAACTTTACGAAGTGTACCCTCGTCAGAAATTTGAACAAGACCTTTTGCTTTAACGATTTCTTCTGGGTCTCCACCTTTTTCAATTAATTCATTAAATACTTTCTTCGCGATTTTAGAAGAAATTGTACCTTTTTCAATTAATTGAACCATTTTAGATAAACCAGCAGGCGTTAATGCAACGTCTTTTAATTCTTTTTGTTGTTTGTTTAAGTATGCAAGTACTTCACCCATTAACCAGTTTGATGTTAATTTCGCATCAGCACCGTCTGCAACAGTTGCTTCAAAGAAATCAGACATTTCTTTCGTTAATGTTAATACATGTGCATCATAAGCTGGTAAGCCTAATTCTGCAACGTAGCGAGCTTTACGTGCATCTGGAAGTTCTGGAATAGAAGCACGAACCGCTTCTTTCCACTCATCATCGATGTAAAGTTCAACTAAGTCTGGCTCTGGGAAGTAACGGTAATCGTCAGATCCTTCTTTCACACGCATTAAAATTGTTTTCTTCGTTGCTTCATCATAACGACGTGTTTCTTGTTGGATGATACCGCCAGATAATAATTCTTTTTCTTGACGCACTTGCTCGTGCTCAAGACCTTTTTGTACGTAAGTGAATGAGTTTAAGTTTTTCAGTTCCGCTTTTGTACCGAACTTCTCTTGTCCAACTGGACGAAGGGAAATGTTCGCATCACAACGCAATGAACCTTCTTCCATCTTACAATCAGATACGCCAGTGTATTGAATGATTGATTTTAACTTCTCTAAGTATGCATATGCTTCTTCTGGCGTACGCATATCTGGCTCAGATACGATCTCGATTAAAGGCATACCTTGACGATTGTAGTCTACTAATGAACCATCAGCTGTATGCGTTGATTTACCAGCATCTTCTTCTAAATGAAGACGTGTAATACCGATACGTTTCTTTTTACCGTCTACTTCGATTTCAATCCAACCATTTTCACCGATTGGCTTATCAAATTGAGAAATTTGGTAAGCTTTCGGATTATCTGGGTAGAAATAGTTTTTACGGTCGAACTTCGTTTCCGTTGCGATTTCACAGTTTAATGCCATTGCAGCTTTCATTGCAAAGTTAACTGCTTCTTTATTTAAAGTAGGAAGTACCCCTGGGTATCCTAAGTCAATTACACTTGTTTGTGTATTTGGCTCCGCTCCGAATTCTGTTGGACTCGCAGAGAAAATTTTCGAATTTGTTTTTAACTCAACGTGAACCTCTAAACCAATAATTGTTTCTAAATTCATCTATGCTCGCCTCCTTACAGACTTGCTTTTTTTGTATGATAGTCTGTTGCTTGCTCAAACGCATGTGCAACGCGGTAAATTGTCGCTTCATCGAAGTGTTTACCAATGATTTGTAGACCAAGTGGCATGTTGTTAGCACCGAATCCACATGGAACAGAAATCGCTGGAACACCCGCTAAGTTTACTGGGATTGTTAAAATGTCATTTGCATACATTGTCATTGGATCATCAACTTTTTCGCCCACTTTAAATGCCGGAGTTGGCGTTGTTGGTCCAATAATAACATCGTAGTTAGCAAATACATTTTCAAAGTCGTTTTTAATTAATGTACGTACTTGTTGTGCTTTTTTGTAATATGCATCATAGTAACCAGAGCTAAGTGCAAATGTACCAAGCATAATACGACGTTTTACTTCATCACCGAAACCTTCGCTACGTGTGTTTTTGTATAGATCTAATAAATTATTTACATTATCAGAACGAACACCGTAACGTACGCCGTCAAAGCGTGAAAGGTTAGCAGATGCTTCAGAAGAAGATAATAAGTAATACGTTGCTAAAGCATATTTAGAGTGCGGAAGAGATACTTCCTCCCAAGTTGCGCCCATACCTTCTAATACTTTTAAAGCAGCTAGTACTGACTCACGAGCTTCTTCGCCAACACCTTCTCCTAAGTATTCTTTCGGTACAGCAATACGTAAACCTTTAACGTCGCCTGTTAAACCAGCTAAGTAGTTTCCTACTTCAACGTTAGCAGAGGTTGCATCCATACGATCAATGCCTGAAATAGCTTGTAATAAGTATGCATTGTCTTCTACTGTACGTGTAATCGGTCCGATTTGGTCAAGTGAAGATGCGAATGCCACTAATCCGTAACGAGATACGCGTCCGTAAGTTGGTTTTAAACCTACAACGCCGCAATATGCAGCTGGCTGACGGATAGAACCACCCGTATCAGAACCTAGAGAGAATAATACTTCTCCTGCTGCTACAGCTGCTGCAGAACCGCCACTAGATCCGCCTGGAACGTAATCTAAGTTCCATGGATTTTTTGTAGCGTAGAAACCTGAGTTTTCATTTGAAGAACCCATTGCGAACTCGTCCATATTTAATTTACCGATTGTAATTGTGTCAGCAGCTTTTAGCTTTTGCACAACTGTCGCATCATAAATTGGATCGAAGTTTGCTAACATTTTGCTCGCACAAGTAGTACGAAGACCGTTAGTTACAATGTTATCTTTTACACCAATTGGCATACCGAATAATAAACCATTATCTTCAGCACCAATTTTTGCGTCTAATTCTTTCGCTTTCGCGCGTGCGTTTTCTTCATCTAATGTAAGAAAAGCTTTTACGTTATCTTCAACATCCGCAATACGTTTGTAAGATTCTTCTACTAAATCCGTAACGGAAATTTCTTTGTTGTTTAATTTCTTATGTAACTGTGATACTGAATGATCAAATAATGACATCGAAATTCCCCTCCTCTATTCTAATACTGCTGGAACACGGATTTGATTATCTTTGTGATCCGGTGCATTTTTTAATACTTCTTCAACTGGTAAACCTTTTTCTGGTATATCTTCACGCATAACATTTTTCATAGTTAATACATGCGTTGTTGGTTTTACATCTGTTGTATCTAATTCATTTAACTGTTCAGCAAATGTAACAATTGCATCTAGTTGTTTTTGAAATTTTTCTGCTTCTTGATCAGTAATTGCAAGACGTGCTAAATGTGCTACGTGCTTTACATTCTCAACGGAAATTCTTGACACGGCTAGGCCACCTCCATAATATATCGTTCAATCTACAATACTATTGATGATACCAAATTTTCAGTACTTCAAGCAAGTCAACACACGGCACTTACGGCATTTTTACATAAAAAAAGAAAGGCAAACGCCTTTCTTTACAATTTACTCTTTATCTAACGGTTTATTTTTCGGAAATCTCTCGTTATCTTCTTCATTATCACGAATTGTTTTTTGTAATACAAAACAAGACATCGTTAAAAATAATGTTCCAATTAAATAATATCCTTTTACACTAAGCGTTTCATCTAACGTATAAATTCCAATTAGCATACCTGAAAGCGCGCAAACAAATGAAGTCCATGCTAAAAATGTGAACGCTTGCGTATTACGTCTTCTCATCGTTCTCCCCCTCGTTAGCTGTACATCCATTATAGATAAGTATATTTACCATGAGGGATTTTTATGTAAATTCTCATTTTATATTTATAAATCTATTACAAAAGAATACTATTTTAAAGTTAGTTTTCTGTCTAATCTGAAAAAACAGTTAAAATAATTGACATTTATTTCAATTCTACATAAAATAAAAATAAATATTACGAACCTCGAAATATACGGGAGTGGGATTAATTGTTGCAATATGAACATTTTTTAGACTTACTGCTAGATAACGCCAAGAAACTTTTTTATCCTGAGGAATGGGTAAGCCTAGATTTAACACTTTCTAAAACTGAAGTATTTTGTTTACTTTGGATGGAGCGAAATACAGATACTACAATGACAAAAATTGCTGACCTTCTTGATATACCGATGAGCACAACGACAGGTGTTGTAAATCGCCTTGTAAAAAAGGGATATATTGAAAGGTACCGTGATGAAAACGACCGACGCATTGTATTCATTCGTTTAACAGAAAACGGTGTAATGCTCGTTCAAGAAGTAAAACAAAATGCAGCTCATTACTTTAACCTAGTGACAGAAGCATTATCAGAAGAAGAAAAAGCATCCTTACTACAGATCTTCCAAAAGATCATGAATCACCTTGCTACGTCACAGCAAAAAACAGAAGAAAAAGTTTCTACACCTAAAATGAAAAACATTCCGATTGAATAAAAACCCTAATGGGGTTTTTATTTTAAAAAATATTTCGTAACTCGTAATATTCGACACTCGAAACAAGGGGGATATGAATGATGAGAATTATTTTGTATACAGGTAAAGGCGGCGTAGGAAAAACTAGTATTTCAGCAGCAACTGCACTTCAAAGTGCAAAACAAGGATTAAAAACTTTAGTAATGAGTACAGATCCAGCTCATAGTTTAGGAGATTCATTTGGGATAAAGCTATCTTCTGAGCCATTAGAAATTCGTGAAAATTTGTGGGCACAAGAAATTAATACAATTTATGAAATGGAAAAGGGGTGGGGGAAGTTACAGAAATATATTACACTACTCTTCACTTCAAAATCAGCTGATGATATTACCACAGAAGAGTTAACGATGTTTCCTGGTATGGAGGATTTAATTAGTTTACTTCGCGTACTCGATTATTATAAACAAAACACATATGATGTTATTATCATTGATTGTGCTCCAACAGGAGAAACATTAGCAATGCTCAGCTTTCCAGACATGCTCGGCTGGTGGATGGAAAAACTCTTTCCTATTAAAAGAAAAGTTTTAAAAGTTGTTCGCCCTGTAGCTCAACCACTTCTTGGTGTCCCCCTTCCAACCGATGATATTATGGACGAATTAACAAATACACTTGAACAGCTCGGAGAAATGAGAGATATTTTATCAAACCGAGACGTAACAAGTATCCGCATCGTTGTAAATCCTGAAAAAATGGTCATTAAAGAAGCACAGCGTAGCTTTACGTATTTAAATTTATACGATTATAACGTAGATGCCATTATGATTAACCGCGTCATCCCTAACACTGTCACCGATCCTTATTTTCAAGCATGGAAAGATACCCAAAAGAAATATAAAACATTAATTCAAGATAGTTTTGATCCACTTCCTATTTACGAAGCTCCAATGTTTGAACAAGAAGTTGTTGGTTTACCTATGTTAGAACGTGTAGGAGATGCTTTATTTAAAACGGATCATTTTCCTACTGAAGTAAAATTTAACGGTCGCACTCAATATGTAAAAAAAGATGGCGATGAATATATTTTCGTTCTGTCCATCCCCTTCTCTAACAAAAGTGAACTGGCATTAAATCAAAAAGGTGATGAGCTTATCATTCGTGCTGGTTCTGTTAAACGAAACATCACATTACCAAAAACGTTAACACACCTTTCTATTCAAGGAGCAAAATTCGAAGATGATGTACTAAACATTCGATTTGGAGGTGTAGTGCATGCGTGAGGAACTACTAAGGAAGGTAATTCATGCAAAAATAAAAGTCGGTATGAATATATTAGAAGAGTTACCTGCACCAATCCAGCAATCAGCTAAACAAATGCTAAATATTTTACAAGAGGAGCTAGCTGCTTATCCGAAAGAACGAGAGCACCACGAAGATAATGTAAAAAGTATTATAATTGAATGAACATCTCTGGATAGAGAGCCTTTGTAGGCTTTCTATTTCCCTATTGGAGTGATATAAGTTGTTGAAAAAACATTCCACTATTATGCTTTGGATTATTCCATTGTTATTTTTCATTCATAACCTTGAAGAATCTTTCCAAATGCCGAAATATCTATCTAATCAATTTTCAATTCATTTTATAACAAGCCAACAATTTTTCATTGCTATTTCCACATTAACAATCTTTGTCTTACTTATCGTCTTTCTATATCAACTAAACTTCTTTTCTTCTATATACTGGATTATTTTTATACAAGGAGCTATATTCTTCAACTCCGTTCAACATATTATTTTGTTTTTCATATATCGTTCTTATAATCCTGGCGTAATATCAGCAGTTTTCATTGTTATCTTTTCTATTTTCTTTGTTTCATCGAAAAAACAATTCATTCATAAAAAACAATTCATACTTACACTCATTTTCAGTTTATTTTCTTACCCTGTTATAATTTGGATTACCTTACTATTCGCTAGCTACTTTCATTCATAAAAAAAGACCAGGAAAACTCCTGGTCCATTACTCTACTTAACAAACATTGGATTCTACGTTATACAGAATTGGAAGGTACAGAATTAGGGTTTGTTTGTTAAGTAGATTATATGTTGAACGAACTAACAGCGGAGGGGTTCCTTCTGCTAGCCCGTTAAACTCAATTATTATTTTACGATTTTTTCAAGCTCATCAAGTGAAAGATCTACTGAAATGGAACCATCATTTGTTTCTTTCTTAATTGCATCTGTTACTTCTTTTGAATGATATAGTTCAATTACTTTTTTCAGTGTTGGATCATCTTTATCTTTCGTACGAGCTGCGAAAATATTAATATACGGCTTCGCATTTTCATTCTTTGGATCTTCTAAGAAAATCGGATCCTTCGCTGGATCTAATCCAGCTTGACCAGCAACACCGTTATTAATAACTGACGCTGCAACATCTTTTAATACACGAGGTGTTTGCTGTGCGATAACCGGTGTAATTTTTAACTTCTTCGGATTTTCAGCAATGCCGCTTGGATCCCCGAATAGGCCAAAGTCTTTTTTAAGCTTTACTAATCCAGCTGCATCAAGAAGTTTTAATGCACGAGCTTGGTTCGTTGGATCATTTGGAATCGCAATTTCTGAACCATCTGGGATTTCACTTGCTTTCTTATGTTTTTCAGAGTATAAGCCCATTGGTGCAATTTGCGTTGTACCGACAGCTGTAATATCTAACTTATGCTCTTTTTTAAACTGCTCTAAGAAAGCAATATGCTGAAATGAGTTTAGTTCAATATCTCCATCAGCTAACGCTTTATTTGGCGTTGTATAATCAGAGAACTCAACCAGTTTAACTTTAATCCCTTCTTTTTCAGCTTTTTCCTTTACAATTTCCCAAGCGTTTCCATCCGTTCCAGTTACACCAATGCGGACTGTCTTCTCTTTTGCTCCTGCATCTGAACAACCACTTAACGCTGAAATCCCTACAATTGCTGATAATGCAAATGCTAAAATTTTCTTCATTTCCTTTTCCCCTCTTCCCTTTTATGATCTGCGTAAAAAGACTTTCGCAAAGTAGTTTCCTAAGTTTTGAGCTACCTGTACGAGAATAATAAGTAAAACGACCGTTACGAACATAACCGATGTATCAAAACGTTGATAACCATATGTCATCGCTAAGTCACCAAGACCGCCGCCACCGACAAGCCCAGCAACTGCAGAAAATTCAATTAAACCAACTGTCATAAATGTAACCCCTAAGATTAATGGTGCTAACGCTTCTGGTACAAGAATTTCAAAAACAATTCTAAATGGTGAAGCACCCATTGCTTGAGCGGCTTCAATGACTCCCTTTGGAACTGAAACAAGATTTGTTTCAACCATTCTAGCGATACCGATTGATGCAACTAACGTCATTGGGAAAATTGCTGCTGCTGTTCCAATCGTCGTTCCGATAACACTTCTTGTTAGTGGGCTTAAAGCTACTAAGAAGATGATGAATGGAACCGGACGAATTGTATTAATAATGATATTAAGAATAGAAAAGATCCATTTATTTTCTAAAAAGTTTCCTTTTCTCGTTACATATAATAGTAAACCTAGAGGTATACCAAGAATTGTAGCGAATATAAGGGTTACAATTACCATTAAGAGGGTATCCCCCGTCGCATCTACTATGCGGGGCCAAAATATACTCCAATCAACTCGCATGAGCTTCTACCTCCTTCAGCTGCACTTGTAGTCTTAGATGTTGTAATGCTTTTTGAATTTCTTTCTGTTCACCTTGCAGTTCTACAAGTAGATTTCCAAATAACACATTTTGAAGTTCAATAATATTTCCGTACAGTACGTTTACATCGACGTTATAGTTTTTCGCGATATACGATAGTACCGGCTGTCCTGTCTCTTCACCAGTAAATGTTAAGCGATAAATCTGTCCACCATTTTGAATTTTCCCTAAAACACTTTCCGGTAAATGATCATTAATAATAGAGCGTACAAAATTTTGAGTCGTCTTTGTTTTTGGTTGTGTAAAAACATCAAACAGTTTTCCTTCTTCAATAACCTTTCCCTTCTCCATTACAGCTACACGGTGACAAATTTCTTTCACAACATGCATTTCATGTGTAATAAGAAGAATTGTTACATTGTATTCTCGATTTACTTTCTTTAATAAGTTCAAAATTTCTGTCGTTGTTTCTGGATCTAAAGCTGATGTTGCCTCATCACATATAAGGATATCTGGTGATGTTGCCAGTGCCCTAGCAATGCCCACACGCTGTTTTTGACCACCTGATAGTTGCTCTGGATAATAGTCTGCTTTATCCTCTAACCCGACAAACTTCAGCAGTTCATTTACTCTTTCTTTTATCTCATTATTTGGTACTTTTGCTAATTTTAATGGATACGCAATATTCCCAAACACTGTTCTTGAATTAAATAAATTAAAACTTTGAAAAATCATCCCGATTCTTTGTCTTAGCTTCCGTAATTCTTTCGTCGATAGTGATGTAATATCTTTATCATCTATTGAAATCGTTCCTGCCGTTGGTCTCTCTAACATATTTACTAAGCGTAACAACGTACTCTTTCCAGCGCCACTAAAACCGATAATGCCGAAAATTTCGCCCTTTTCAACTGATAACGTTACATCCTCCACCGCATGAACAGATTGCCCACTTGATTCATATACTTTACTTACGTTGTTAAAAGAAATCATTTTTTCCCCTCCTATATGCTGTAAAAACTTGAAGTAGAGCTTTCGAGGTAAAATAAAAAGTGCTCTCCTTCTTATCAAACATAAAGATAAGAAGGAGAGCACTTATATGTACTCGTTCACATCTTCTCATCTTCCAAGCCTTTATAAGGCTTGCTGGAGTTAGCACGGTATTAAAAAACCCGTTGCTGAGGTATCGTAGGGCCAGTCCCTCCACCTCTCTGGATAAGAATGTATCGATTTAATTGTCGTTTAATTAATTCTCATTATAGAACTCAGAATAATAAGAGTCAATACATTTTTTAGAAAAATATTAATTATTCCTTTATTATAATTTTCAGATGAAAATTCATGAAAAAATAGTAATCTTTAAAGTTATGTAAAATTCTCCTCTCGCATATTTTTTAAAAGGATAATCTTCTCTACTAATTGAATACCATTATTTGAATATGAAATCGGAGGAAGATAAATATATGAAAACAGCTCTTTTACTTGTTGATATTCAAAATGATTATTTTCCACAAGGAAAGATGGAATTACGTAATCCGGTAGAAGCAAGCGACTATGCTAATGAGCTACTACAACTCTTTAGAACGAGAAATGAACCTATTTTTCATATCCAACATGTAGCAATAAAAGATGACGCTACTTTTTTCCTACCAAATACAGAAGGTGTACATATTCATAAAAGCGTACGCCCACTTAGAAATGAAACCGTTATAATCAAACATTATCCAAATAGTTTTCGGGAAACTGATCTTCTAGAACAATTACAACGTTTAAACATCGAGCACGTCGTCATATGTGGGATGATGACTCATATGTGTATCGATGCTACCGTAAGAGCTGCTTTTGATTTCGGCTTTCAATGTACCGTTATACATGATGCTTGTGCTACAAAAGATCTTTCTTTTAAGAATGCTACTATACCAGCCGTTTATATTCATAACACAATTTTGGCTAGTTTAAATGGCGTATATGGGAATGTAATGAGTACAGAGGAGTTTGTAGCTACAAAAAAACACTCCCTTCAGTGAGCAAAACCGAAAGGAGTGTTTCTTGTCAAACCATAGATTTTCTTTCAAATTGTATTATACAGGAAATCCTTAAAATGAATACTAAAAAATGTGACTAATAAGTCAACTTTTCTCGTTGTTTTGTTTCTATTTACATGTTTATCCCGATATTAATAGGGTTTAGCTAGTTCCACTTACCAAATGGTAATTTATAGTAAGTGTTTTTCATTCAAATTAACTAGTCTCTCCTATTATTTATCTGTCTGTTTTTGTTTCTTTTTCAAATACTCCGCACGCAATTTTTCAATTTGCTGCTTTTTATCAAATTTGACAGGCGTCTGTTTTTCATGAAACTTTGCCACAGCTACCTGGCCTTTATAATCCAATTGATATTTTCCCACTTTGTTCACCTACTTTTCTTATCTTTAAAGAGAATCTATTCAACCAATATAATATACCTTATTTTACTGAAGTAAACCTTATTAGTTTTTCTACTGATATCTATCTTAATCCACATATAGAAAAAATTTTCTCAAAAAAAAGAGATCTTCGCAGACTGCGAAGATCTCTTCTACTATTTCTTATAAAGTTTCAGAAGTAGTTTTTGCTTGCATGTGAAGTGCTAAGTAATCAGGACCACCAGCTTTAGAGTCTGTACCAGACATGTTAAAGCCACCGAATGGTTGGTATCCTACGATTGCACCAGTACATCCACGGTTGAAGTATAAGTTACCTACGTGGAAGTCTTCACGTGCTTTTTCAATATGGTCACGGTTGTTAGAAATAACTGCTCCTGTTAAACCGTATTCTGTATTATTTGCAATTGCAAGTGCATGGTCAAAGTCTTTTGCTTTACAGAATGCTACTACTGGTCCGAAGATTTCTTCTTTCATTAAGCGAGCATCTTCTGCAACGTCAGCAACGATTGTTGGTTGGATGAACCAGCCTTTAGAATCGTCTCCTTCGCCACCTGCTAAGATTCTACCTTCTTCTTTACCAATTGCAACATAGCTCATTACTTTATCGAATGCAGCTTGGTCATTAACAGGACCCATATTTGTACCTAATACAGCTGGGTTAGCAACTGTTAATTTTTTCGTTAATTCAACAGCACGATTTAATACGTGATCGTATACATCTTCATGGATTACTGCACGAGAACATGCAGAACATTTTTGTCCTGAGAATCCAAATGCTGATGCAACGATAGATTTAGCTGCTAATTCAAGATCAGCTTCTTTATCAACAACGATTGTATCTTTACCACCCATTTCAGCGATAACGCGTTTTAACCAAATTTGGCCTGGGTTTACTTTCGCTGCACGCTCATAAATTCGGATACCTACATCACGAGATCCAGTGAAGCTCACGAAACGTGTACGAGGGTGATCTACTAAGTAGTCACCAACTTCAGAACCATTACCTGGAACGAAGTTTACTACGCCAGCTGGTAAGCCAGCTTCTTCTAATACTTCCATGAATTTCGCTGCTACTACAGGAGTTGTACTAGCTGGTTTTAGTAATACTGTGTTACCAGAAACTAAAGCTGCTGTTGTCATACCTGCCATAATTGCGAATGGGAAGTTCCAAGGAGAAATGATAACACCTACTCCTAATGGAATGTAAGAGAAACGATTATATTCAATTGGACGGCTTTCTACTGGAATTCCGTCTTTTAATTTTAACATTTGACGACCATAATATTCCATAAAGTCGATTGCTTCTGCCGTATCAGCATCTGCCTCATTCCATGGTTTACCTGCTTCTTTTACAAGAATAGCAGAGAATTCATGTTTTCTGCGACGAACGATTGCTGCAGCACGGAATAAAATGTCTGCACGCATTTCTGGCTTTGATTTTCTCCAAGTTTGGAATGTTTCATCCGCTACTTGCATTGCTTTTTCAGCTAACTCACGGCTTGCTTTTGAAACGCGACCAACAAGCTCCTCTTTATTTGCAGGGTTTACAGAAACAATTTTGTCTTCTGTAGTGATTTTTTCTCCCCCAATAATTAATGGATAGTCTTGTCCAAGATAAGATTCTACTTTCTTTAAACCTTCTTCAAACGCTAATTTGTTAGCCTCCACTGAAAAATCTGTAAATGGCTCATGTTTGTATGCTACTACCATTCTTTTTAGCCTCCCCTTAGAAAAACGTTTACATTTTACAACATTATTCTACATGATAATTTAGATTTATTCAAATATTCCTAGACTTATATTTTAAAAATTAATTAATTTTTAAAATATAATAAAAAAACAGAGTTATACAAACGTATAACTCTACAAAATATGAGTATATTCCAAAATGTTTTTTCCGATCAATAAAATAGTTACAAATAAAAATAAAGTTCTTACATATCCAACACCTTTTTGAACCGCAAACTTCGATCCAAAATAAGCGCCCAAAATCATCGATAACCCCATAATAATACCGTATTCAAAATGGATTACATCTAAAAATAAAAAAGTGATTAACGATACGATATTACTAACAAAGTTCAAAAGTTTCCCAGATGCTGCCGCTTGAATAAAATCCAAACCAATTAATAAAAATGCAAAAATTAAAAAGGATCCTGTCCCCGGCCCAAAAAATCCATCGTAAAACCCTATCATTAAAATAACAAAGAAAAATATTAATGTTTTTCTTTTCGTCATCTTCTTATAGGTAGATACACTTCCCCAATCTTTTTTCGCAATAATATAAATGGCAATGAATACCAACATAACAAGCACTAACGGTCGTAAAATATCCGGCGGAATAAACTTTACTACTAAAGCACCTGCGACTGCCCCTATAATAGTTAACGGGATTAACTTTCCTACAATTTTAAAATCGACCTTTCCCGATCGAATGAAATAAATCACACTCGTAAACGTCCCCATCGTTGCAGCTAACTTATTCGTTGCAATTGCCGACGCTGGTGGTAAACCAACAAACATAAGTGCGGGAAGCGAAATTAATCCCCCACCGCCAACAACTGAATCAATAAAAGCTGCTAAAAAACCAAATGCAATTAATAAAATAATGACTTGAAAACTTAATTCGTCCATGCGCTTTACCCCTTACTCCCCATTATTTATAACATTTTAAATTATAACAAAATTCCTCAAGAAAAAAAGCCATTCCACAAAGGAACGGCCCTTCTATTTAATCTAAAATTTTCACAAACGGTTCATCTTGCTTCGCTTCACGTATAATAATCGCTTCTGGGCGTTCTACAGATTTAATCGTTACTTGTACTTTCATATAATTCGGGAAGTATTCCATAACAAGCCCAGCTACATATTGTGTAAAGCCAATTATTTCTGCTTTCCCATTAAACTGGACAGGAATATCAAGCTTTACTTCTCTTAATTCATCGTCTCTATACATACCAGTACCGATAACAGCTGTATAGTCTCCTTGGAAATAATCTCCTAGTTTTGCTTTAAAGTTTGATACTCTCGCCAGATCTTCACGTTTATTATCTGTTTTCGCTTGTTCAGATGGGAACAAATAATATTTCTCATTAATTTGTTTCCAATCCTCAACCGTTTCACTGCCTTTTTCAACATTTGCATAAGAAACAAAGTTACCTGGCACGAGTGAAGCCTTTGGAACCTGACGATAAATTGCAAATGTTATCGGAAGATTTTTTGTTTCAGGTTTTTTTTGATGCATAACTTTCAAGATTTCTTGCGCCATTTTTTTCCCTTCAGCTACCATTTTTTCTTGCTCGATTTTAGCCTCACGCGGATAACCATGCTCTTCCTCATAATAATGAACCGAGTTCATCGCTAAGCCAACTACAATGCCTTGGCGCTCACCTTTCTCATCTTTCTCGTCTTTTTTCACATAATAATCATGCTCTAAAATATTTGAAATATAGATTGGATTTTTTTTATTTTTTTCCTCTAATGATTCAGACCCTCCACCTAACGCCGGATTCAAACCAATGTTTGGAAATTTAACTGCATCCTTTTTTAATTTGTCCTCTAGTTCCTTTTGCTCAGCATCTGTACGCTTTCTTTTAACAAGCATTTGTATAGTTTGAGCATCTAGAACATCTCCACCTTTAAAGAAATGATCTTTCGTACTAAAGGATTCTTTCGCAATACGCATTAATCCTGTTTCAAATTCATCTATATCAAGGCGATTACTTACTCCTTGTACAACTAATCCACGTGCTGCTCCTGCTTCAAATGGAATAGTCGCTTTATAATATTCATCCGAAATAGCGTACTTCGGAACGATTGCTTGTTCTTTTGCTTTCCCCGATTTCTCATCTTTATCGGTACCTGCACTACACCCACTTACAAGTAGGCCAAGGCTTAATACCGCTAATGCTATTTTTCTCATGGTAAGTTTGCACCTCTTACTTATTTAGCTCTTGTAAGAACCTCTCTTCATTCCAAACCTCAACATTATGCTTCTCCGCTTGTGCTAATTTCGAACCTGCCGCTTCACCTGCAACAACTAAATCCGTACTTTTACTAACACTTCCTGTTACTTTTCCACCTAATGCCTCAATCTTCTTCTTCGCTTCACTACGTCCCATAACTTCTAATTTACCTGTTAAAACGACAGTTTTTCCTGCGAAGTACGACTCAACATTTTGTAAATCAGCAACTTTTATACCTTTGTATGCCATATTCACGCCATACTCTTTAAATTGTTGTAATAACTCTAATACGTCTTCATTATCAAAATACGTCACGACGGATTGAGCCATTTTTTCACCAATCTCATTAATTGCTTTTAGTTCTTCTTCCGTTGCTTTCACAAGTGCATCCATCGTTTCAAAATGCTCTGCAAATGTACGTGCTGCTTTTGCTCCAACATGGCGAATACCAAGACCAAATAATAATCGCTCTAATGAGTTTTCTTTAGAATTCTCAATTGCTTGTACTAAATTCGTTGCTGATTTTTCACCGAATCGTTCTAGCTGCAATAATTGCTCTTTCGTCAACGAATATAAATCAGCGAATGTACGAATATAATCAGCATCAAAGAGTTGTGTAATGACACGTTCTCCAAGTCCATCAATATTCATTGCATTTCTTGAAACGAAGTGGATTAACCCTTCTCGAATTTGAGCTGGACAAGTTGGATTTATACAACGAAGAGCTACCTCTTCTTCTAAACGAACTAGTTCACTCTCACATGCTGGGCAATGCGTTGGCATATGATATTCTTCTTCCTCACCAGTACGCTTATCGAAAATAACGTTCACAACTTCAGGGATAATATCTCCGGCCTTCTTTACAACTACGTAGTCACCAATTCGAATATCTTTTTCACGAATTAAATCTTCGTTATGTAAAGAAGCACGACGAACGATCGTACCAGCCACTCTCACTGGCTCTAGCTCTGCAGTCGGTGTTACAACCCCCGTGCGACCAACACTTAATTCAATCCCTGTTAATCTTGTTACAACTTCTTCAGCCGGGAATTTATAAGCAATTGCCCATCTTGGACTCTTTGCTGTAGTTCCTAGACTTTCTTGAAGAGCAACATCATCTACTTTTATAACGATTCCATCAATCTCATAATCAAGATGCGGGCGTTTTTCTTGCCATTCTTCTACATAAGCTATAACTTCTTCAATTGTTTCACATATGCGTCGATTTGGATTTGTTTTGAATCCAAGTTCACCTAAGAAATTAAGCGATTCACTATGTGATGGAATTGTTTTTTCCTCTACATTCGCAAGACCGTATACAAACATAGATAAGTTACGCTTCGCTGCAATTTTTGGGTCCAGTTGACGTATTGATCCCGCTGCCGCATTACGCGGATTCGCAAATACATCTTCACCATTTTGCTCTTTTTCTTCATTTAACTTAACGAATGAACGCTTCGGCATATAAGCTTCGCCTCGTGCTTCTAACGTTACTTCTTCATTTAAACGAAGCGGGATTGCTTTAATCGTTTTTAGATTTTGGGTAATATCCTCACCTGTTACACCATCACCACGTGTTGCCCCTTGAATAAAGCGTCCTTTTTCATAATGAAGTGAAACAGCAAGCCCGTCAATTTTTAATTCGCATATATATCTTACATTCGCACCATCAATTCCTTGGCGTACTCGTCGGTCGAAATCACGTAAATCTCCTTCGTTAAATGCATTTCCTAAACTTAACATCGGTGACTTATGTGTTACTTTTTCAAATATATCAAGAACAGTCCCCCCAACGCGAACGGAGGGAGAGTCTTCACTCATAAACTCTGGGTTCTCTGCTTCTAATTTTATAAGCTCCTGCATATTACGGTCGTACTCCGCATCAGAAACAGAAGGATTGTCTAATACGTGATATTGATAGTTAAATGTATTTAACAAATCACGTAATTCTTCTATACGTTTTTTGGCTATCTCTTTTGACATATCCTCATTCCTTTCCTATTGTTTCGTCACAGGTGCAAATTTTGCTAACAAACGTTTAACACCAATTGGGCTTGGGAACGCAATATCTAATTCTTTTGCATCACCTTCACCTTTTACACTGACAACTGTACCGACTCCCCATTTTTGGTGGGAAGCTTTATCGCCTACTGCCCAGCCAATTTGCTCGCCGCCTGTCGTCTTAGCTGCAGGATGCGCGAAAGCTGAACGAGAGCGTGTTGTAGTTGTGACTGTCGTTTTACTGCTACTAGCCTTTCTTCCTTTTGCACCAAACGAAGTTTCACGCTTTGGTGCTGTTTCATTTAATGATTCCACTAGTTCTACCGGGATTTCCGTAATAAATCGAGATGCGGCGTTCATGCTTGTTCTACCAAATAAAGTGCGCATTTGTGCATTGGATAAATATAACTCTTCTTCCGCACGAGTAATACCTACATAAGCAAGACGACGCTCTTCTTGCATTTCATCTTCTTCCATTAGAGAGCGAGTATGTGGGAATATTCCTTCCTCTAAACCGACAATAAAGACAACTGGGAATTCTAATCCTTTTGCTGAGTGCATCGTCATTAAAATAACTTCCTCACCAGCAGTTGGATCTTCATCTACACGATCAATATCAGCAACAAGTGCTAAGTCTGTTAAAAATGCAACAAGGCTCTTATCTTCGCTTTGAGATTCAAATGTTTGCGTAACAGATAAAAACTCATCTAAGTTCTCTAGACGACCTTCCGCTTCTAAAGTACGCTCGTTTTTCAACATATCGCGATAGCCTGTTTTTTCAATAACTTCTTCCACTAATTCTGTAACAGATAAATACTCTTGCATATTTACCCAGTTGTGTAATAAACCTGCGAATTCTTTTACTGCCTTTGTAACCTTTGCACTTACTCCAACATGCTCAATCTCATCAAATACAGCCGTTAATGAAATTCCATTTTGCACACCGTAATTAATAATTTTATCGATAGAAGTCGCACCAATTCCGCGCTTTGGCACGTTTATAATACGTGCGAAACTAATCTCATCATCTGGATTTCCAATTAAACGTAAATACGCCAAAATGTCTTTAATCTCTTTACGATCATAGAACTTCGTACCGCCGACAATTTTGTAAGGAATATTAGATTTCAGAAAAATCTCCTCGACCATACGAGACTGCGCATTCGTACGATATAACACTGCAAAATCAGTATATTTTCGTTTCCCCATTTGAATATCATCACGAATTTTTTTCGCAACAAAGTACGCTTCGTCTTTTTCCGTTGCAGCACGATAGTACGAGATTTTGCTTCCAACTTCATTATCAGTCCATAACTTCTTCGGTTTACGATTCGTATTTTTTTCAATAACAGCATTTGCTGCATTTAAAATATTTTGTGACGAACGATAGTTTTGTTCTAACAAAATAACTTGCGCATTCTCATAGTCTTTTTCGAATGACAAAATATTAGAAATGTCCGCACCACGCCAGCGATAAATAGACTGATCAGAGTCACCTACAACGCATAAATTTTTAAAACGTGCAGCTAAATGTTTGACAAGAAGGTACTGTGCTTTGTTCGTATCTTGATACTCATCCACGTGAATATACTGGAATTTACGCTGATAAAACTCTAGTACTTCTGGAACACGTTCAAATAATTGAATCGTTGTCATAATTAAATCATCAAAGTCTAATGAGTTATTTTTCAGAAGACGCTTTTGATATTCTGTATATACATCGCTCGTTAATTTTTCATATGGATCAGCAATTGTAATTTTTTTTGCGTATTTATCCGCAGATAGCAATTCATTTTTCGCATTACTAATGCCAGCTAAAATAGAGCGAGGCTCAAATTTCTTCGGATCAATATTGCGCTCTTTCATAATTTTTTTGACTACAGTTAACTGATCGCCTGAATCTAAAATTGTAAAGTTACGATTAATACCAATGCGATCGATATCACGTCGTAAAATACGAACACACATAGAGTGGAACGTAGAGATCCAAATATCTTCCGCTTCTGGTCCGACAAGTATATCAATACGCTCGCGCATTTCACGAGCGGCTTTATTTGTGAAGGTAATAGCTAGTACATTCCACGGTGCTACACCTTTTTCACCAAGTAAATACGCAATACGATGTGTTAACACACGTGTTTTACCACTACCTGCACCTGCCATCAATAGAAGTGGTCCGTTCGTTGTTTGTACTGCTTTTTGTTGCTGCGGATTTAAACCATTTAATAACTTATCTGTCATACTCATATACGCCTGCACCTACTCTCCTTTTACTGCTTTAACCGTTTTTATCGCTGCTTTTATATCATCATAAATAATATTTCCAACAACTACCGTATCAGCGTACTGTGCCATTTCCTTCGCTTGTTCTGCATTAGAAATACCGCCGCCATAATATAACTTCGCTTGTTTTAATTGTGCTTTTACATTTTTAACAAGTTCAACGTCTCCATACGTACCGCTATATTCTAAGTAAAATATCGGTAAACGTAACAGCTTGTCTGCTAAACGCGCGTATGCAATCACATCATCTTCTGTTACATCACATTTCGCATCTGTAAGCTGAGCTACTTTCGCTTCAGGATTTAAAACACAATACCCTTCCATGAAAATTTCGTCCCAATCCATAATATCCCCAAATTCTTTCAAAGCCTCATGATGAACGCCTGTTACCCATTCTACCTTTCGGCTATTTAAAACGCTTGGGATATAATAAAAATCAAATCCTGGTGTAATTGCTTCTACATCAGAAACCTCCAACACACAAGGAACTGCATATCTACGAATGCTAACTAGCATGTGTAATACATTATCAATCGTCACTCCATCACTTCCGCCTACAATAACAGCATCTGTTCCAGACTCACAAATCATTTCTAAATGTTCGTCACTTAACTCCTTATTGGGATCAAGCTTAAATACATGTTTCCACCCGGAAATATCGTACATGAAAACACCCTTTCTTTTCTCTATTTATGTATATTTCTGTTCAAAATAACAGCTTATTTTCATTAGGATTTTTTAACTTCATCTTAAATATTTGTTTAAAACGGAGAATTAAGTTTGGAATTCCCTCTTCCACATTTTTTCAAACGAGAGGATTTAATTTTGAACTTCCTTTTATGCATTCTTTCATTATAACAAAAAAAGCTACTTACACACACGCACATTCCAACATCTTTTTCAACGTCAAATGTTGGATTACATATCCCCAAAATCACGCGGGATACTAATAAGAGAAATAGTATTATCTATTTCAACTTTCATAAAAAGGAGTGTTTTTCTAATGAAGCAAAACATTGGTACAATAAATGCCCTAATTCGAATTACACTCGGACTTATCCTCTTCGGCTGTAGTAGCGCTAAACTTGTACGCAAGCCGTGGTGCACTTGGTCTAACGTCTTGCTATGGATTGGTGCAATGAAAATTGCAGAGGGAATCGTTCGTTTCTGCCCTGTTGTTGAAATGTGGAAATTCGGAAAATACATGAATATGGGGGCATTTAAAATGCCTAGCATGAATTTCGCTGAAAAGGGACATACTAAAGAAGAAGTGAACCAAACTTCCAATCATGACAAACCACGGTCAGATGGAAGTTATGACGCTTCTGACAAAGAGATTGAGTCAGCGATTGAAGATATAATCCTGGCAAAACCGCTTTGAATCATTTGTCACGATGTAAGATGCTCTCAAAGGGACTTAGCTGCTGCAGTGGGCGGTTAAGTCTTCTTATTTTACCACAAAACAAGAACGTACATTCTTGTTTTGAATCTTAAAATATACATAACCAATAAAATTCAGAAAATTAGGTGCAAACCCCTTGCTTAAAATGATATAAAAGTGATATCATTTTTATATCAGGAGGCGATCATATGAAAGAAAAACAAGTATTTTATGTTAATGGTTTTCTTGGGATTATTGGAATTTTGATTTTAGCCGCTATCGGTGTATTTTTCCTTATACAAGAAATTTTCATAGGAGCAGCATTGACTATCATTTTAGCTGCAATTCTTGCTACAGGTATTGGTATTGTTCAACCAAACCAAGCAAAAGTCATTACGTTTTTCGGTAATTATTTAGGAACAATTCGTCAAAACGGTTTATTTTTAACGATTCCGTTCGCATTCCGTCAAACTGTATCGTTACGTGTTGAAAACTTTAATAGTAAGAAATTAAAAGTAAATGATGTTGACGGAAATCCAATTGAAATTGCAGCTGTTATCGTCTATAAAGTTGTTGATTCTGCAAAAGCGATGTTCGGCGTTGAACATTATGATCGATTTGTAGAAATTCAAAGTGAAACGGCAATCCGCCACGTTGCAACGAAATATCCTTATGACAATTTCCAAGATGATAATTGCGTTACATTACGTGGAAATACTGAAGAAGTCTCTGAAGAATTAAAACGTGAGTTAGAAGCACGCCTTGAAATTGCTGGCGTAGAAGTATTAGAAACTCGTTTAACACATTTAGCTTATGCAACAGAAATTGCCCATGCAATGCTACAACGTCAACAAGCAAAAGCAGTATTAGCTGCTAGAAAAGAGATTGTTGAAGGTGCTGTGAAGATGGCAAAAGATTCAATCCATATGCTAGATGAAGAAGGCGTACTGGAATTAGATGACGAGCGTAAAGCAAATATGGTAAACAACTTATTAGTTGCCATCGTTTCAGATAAAGGTGCGCAACCGGTTATTAATACAGGAAGCCTATACTAAAAGGTTGTAAATCATTATGGCTAAAAAGAAAAGCTTTCCATTACGTATTGATCCTGAATTACACGCAGTCATCGAAAAATGGGCGAATGATGAGTTTCGTAGCGTCAATGCACACATCGAATATTTACTTCGAGAAATGGCAAAGCAAAAAGGAAAATTGAAAAAAGATAAAGATGCATAAAAAATCCCGCTGAGAAATCAGCGGGATTTTTACATATTAGCTTCTCGTCATCTCATGCCCAATTGCACGATATCCTATATCACTTCGGTAAAACAGACCATCACTCTCAATTTTACCGATTTCCTTATACACCTTATCTTTTGCTTCTTGTAAACTATTTGCTTTACAAGCAACAAATAGTACACGGCCACCATTTGTTACAAAGTCACCATGCTTCATCGCTGTACCTGCATGGAAAACAATCACATCTTGTAATGCATCTAGTCCGCTAATAATATCACCTTTTTTATAAGCTTCTGGATATCCTTTTGAAGCAAGTACAACACCGATTACCACTTCTTCTGACCATTTTAATGCTAACTCACTTTCATCTAATACAGCGGTACATACATCCACTAAATCATTTTCTAAGCGTGGCAATACTACTTCCGTTTCAGGATCGCCAAAGCGTGCATTAAATTCAATTACCTTTGGGCCATCATTTGTTAAAATAAGTCCCGCATATAAAATCCCTGTAAACGATCGATTTTCTAGGGTCATCGCTTTAGCAGTTGGATGTAATACTGTTTTTATCGCCTCTTGAACTGCTGATTCCGGAATTTGTGGTACTGGAGAATATGCACCCATTCCGCCTGTATTTGGGCCTTTATCACCATCAAAAGCTCGTTTATGATCTTGAGCAATTACCATCGGATGCACAGTTGTTCCATTCACAAATGCCATTAATGAAAATTCTTGTCCATCTAAAAATTCTTCAATAACAACCTTCTTACTCGCTTCGCCGAACTTTACATCTTGTAACATTTCTTTCGCAGCTTGTAACGCCTCTTCAAGCGTCATCGCTACTGTTACACCTTTACCAGCAGCTAGGCCGTCAGCTTTAATAACGATTGGTGCACCAACTTTTTCAATATACTGTACTGCTTCTTCATAGTCTGTAAAAGTTTCATATGCTGCAGTTGGAATATTATACTTTTTCATCAATTCTTTCGTAAAAGCTTTACTACCTTCAATAACAGCAGCCGCTTTATTTGGGCCAAATACACGAAGTCCCTCTTCTTTAAAGCGATCAACAATTCCATTCATAAGTGGAATTTCTGGTCCAACGAAAGTTAATTCAACCTTATTCTCTTTAGCAAATAAAACTAATGCATCAAAATCATTTTCATCAATATCAACTGGTGTTGCAACATCGCGCATACCTTCATTACCCGGTGCTACATATACCTTTTCTACCTTTTCAGATTGCGCAAACTTCCAAGCTAAAGCATGCTCACGCCCACCGCGACCGATTACTAAAACATTCATATTTCATCCCCCTATACTTAAATAAGTACAAACTAGAAGCTATGCTGCTCCTAGTTTGGTTTTTCCACAATTACTCTATTAATGTTTGAAATGACGTACGCCAGTGAACACCATAGCAATCCCATACTTATCCGCCACTTTAATAGAATCTTCGTCACGGATTGATCCGCCTGGCTGAATGATTGCTGTAATTCCTGCTTTTACTGCCTCTTCTACTGTATCTGGCATTGGGAAGAAAGCATCTGATGCAAGTGCGCTACCTTGTGCTTTTTCGCCAGCTTGTGTGATGGCAATTTTTGCAGAACCTACACGGTTCATCTGTCCTGCCCCTACACCAACTGTCATGTTATCATTCGCTAAAACAATTGCGTTTGATTTCACATGTTTTACAACTTTCCAAGCTAGTTTTAAATCTTTCCACTCTTGCTCTGATGGTTCGCGTTTCGTTGGAATTGAAATTGTACTTTCATCTAATGATAACGTATCTTCTTCTTGAACAAGAAGACCACCTTGTACAGAAGTTAGTTTTTTACTTGCACTTGTCGCTTTTTCAATATTTACAGTTAGTAAGCGTAAGTTTTTCTTATTTTGCAACACTTCTAAAGCTTCTTGTGAGAAAGAAGGTGCAATAATAATTTCTAAGAAAATTTCGTGTAGCTTTTCAGCTGTCGCTTTATCAATTTCGCGATTTGCTGCGATAATACCTCCAAAAATTGATACTGGATCTGCTTCATAAGCGCGCGTGTATGCTTCATGAATATCAGTTCCTACTCCAACACCACATGGATTCATATGTTTTACTGCTACTACTGCTGGCTCTGTAAATTCTTTCACGATACTAAGCGCTGCATCTGCATCGTTAATATTGTTATAAGATAATTCTTTACCGTGTAATTGTTCTGCGTACGCAACAGAAGAAGTTACAGCGAATGGTGCTTTATAGAATGTTGCTTTTTGATGCGGATTTTCTCCATAGCGTAAATCTTGTTTTTTCTCAAATGTCACTGTTAATGTTTCTGGGCTTTCTTCACCCATTTGCTCTGTTAAGTAGTTAGAGATTAACGCATCATATGCCGCTGTATGACGGAATACTTTCGCTGCTAATTTACGCTTCGTTTCTTCTTTTACTTCACCGTTCTCTTTCAGTTCTGCTAATACAACATTGTAATCTACTGGATCTACAATTACCGATACAAATTTATGATTTTTCGCAGCAGAGCGAATCATTGTTGGACCACCGATATCAATATTTTCAATTGCATCAGCAAATGTTACATCAGGCTTAGCGATTGTTTCTTTGAATGGGTATAAGTTAACAACAACAAAATCAATCGGCTCCATACCTAACTCATTCATTTGTGCTACATGCGTTTCATTATCGCGAACTGCTAATAGACCACCATGAATATTTGGATGTAATGTTTTCACACGACCATCCATAATTTCTGGGAACCCAGTTACTTCAGAAATACCAATTACTTGTAAGCTGTTTTCTTCTAGTAATTTTTTCGTACCACCTGTTGATATAACTTCGATCCCTTGTTCTAGTAAACCTTTAACAAATTCTACTACTCCTGTTTTATCTGAAACACTTACTAATGCACGCTTTTTCATTTATCCTTCACCCCTGGTTGTATGTTAGTTAACAGTTGGTTCTTTCACAGATTGAACAATTTGATTCACTGTATTTACGTATAATTTATGTTCAACTTGTTGAATTTTCTTTTGTAAGCTTTCTCTCGTATCCCCATCAGAAACAACTACTGCTTCTTGTGCAATAATTGGCCCTGTATCCATACCTGCATCTACATAATGAATCGTTACTCCAGTTACTTTCACACCTGCTTCTAACGCTTGGCCAACAGCATCTTTCCCTGGAAAACTCGGTAATAGTGATGGATGAATATTAATAATCCTTCCGCCATAAGCTTCTAGTAAAGTTGGTCCAATTAAACGCATATATCCAGCTAAAATAACATAATCAATTTTATACTCTTCTAGCTTCTTTAATATTTCTTTTTCAAATGCTTCTTTTGACTCATATGCTTTCGCTGAAAAAGCGAAACATGGAATATGATGATAATGTGCTCGTCCAACAGCACGTGCTTCTGGTTTATCACATACTAATAAACTAATCTCTGCTTCTAATCTTTTTTCTTCTGCCGCATTGATGAGAGATTGAAAGTTAGAGCCACTTCCAGAAGCAAAAACTGCTAATCTACTCATAGTGCCGTGCCCCCATTGAAGGTAACGCCAGCCCCTTGTACAGTACGTCCAATAATACGAGCTGTTTCTCCTTGTTCTTCAAGAAGACGAACGATATCTTTTGCTTCTTCTTCCTTCACCGCTACTACCATACCAATACCCATGTTAAAAATATTGAACATTTCTTTCTCTTCTAGTTTTCCAACCTCCTGAAGTAAACTGAATATTGGTTGAATTTTCCAAGATCCTAATTCAATTTCTGCACCGATTCCTTCTGGTAACATACGTGGAATATTTTCAATGAATCCGCCACCTGTAATATGCGCCATACCGTATACTTCATATTTCTTCAATAGTTCTAAAATAGGTTTGACATAAATTTTCGTTGGTTTTAATAACTCTTCACCAAGAGGTAGTTCTAAGCGTCCGTAAATGCGATCTAAAGATAGTTCTCCATCTTCTAGTAATACTTTTCGTACTAGAGAATAACCGTTACTATGAATACCGCTAGATGCCAAGCCAATTAATACGTGACCAGCTTCAATTTTTTCACCTGTTACAATTTTCTTTTTATCAACAATCCCAACTGTAAAACCAGCTAAATCATACTCTTCTGTAGAATACATTCCTGGCATTTCAGCTGTTTCTCCACCAATTAATGCACAACCAGCTTGGCGACAGCCCTCTGATATACCTTTGACGATGTTTTCAATTTTACTAGGTTCAGCTTTACCACAAGCAATATAATCAAGGAAGAAAAGCGGCTCTGCTCCTTGGACAACAATATCATTTACACACATCGCTACTGCATCAATACCAATTGTGTCATGTTTATCTGCCATAAAAGCGAGCATCAATTTCGTTCCCACGCCATCTGTTCCAGATACTAATACAGGTTCTTCTAATGCAAATTTTGATAGATCAAACATACCTCCAAAACCGCCTAAACCGCCTAGTACTTCTTTTCTCATTGTTGTTTGTACGTGTTTTTTCATGCGAGATACCGCTTCATATCCAGCTTCAATATCTACTCCTGCTTGCTTATATGCATTCGCCATCGTTATCTACACCTCGTCTTTTAATTTCTCCCTATCCTGTGCGGGCCGTTTTAAGAAAGAAGCTAGCTTCTACCTCAAAAGAAGTAGAAGCTTTTTCCTTCTTATTTCATACTTTCAAAAAGCTCTTGCTCATAATCATAAAGAGCTGTTGGATAATCTCCATTGAAGTACGCCATACATAGGCCGCCGTATTTCCCTTCATATGGACGTCCAATTGCATCTACTAATCCATCTTCACTTAAAAATGTTAATGAGTCTGCACCAATCATTTCACGAATTTCTTCTACTGTATGATTTGCTGCAATTAATTCTTTTCTCGTTTGAATATCAATGCCATAGAAACATGGATATTTCAGAGGTGGTGAAGCTATTCTTACATGAACTTCTGTCGCTCCAGCCTCGCGAAGCATACGAACAATTCGTTTACTCGTTGTTCCTCGTACGATAGAATCGTCAATCATAACAACTCGTTTCCCTTCAACTACACCTCTTACTGCTGAAAGCTTCATCTTAACCCCTTGCTCTCGCAGTTCTTGCGAAGGTTGAATAAACGTACGTCCGACATAACGATTTTTAATTAATCCTAACTCATATGGAATGCCTGTCGCTTCCGCATAACCAATTGCTGCTGAAATACTAGAGTCTGGTACACCAGTAACAATATCGGCTTCAATAGGAGCTTCTGCCGCCAAACGTTTTCCCATGTTTTTACGTGCTGCATGGACGTTAACACCAGCAATATTTGAATCTGGGCGTGCGAAGTAAATGTATTCCATGCTGCAAATTGCATGTTCTACATCATTTGTGAAACGATCTACGTGAATTCCTTCATCATTAATGATAAGTAACTCACCCGGTTCTACATCACGAATGTATGTTGCACCTACTACATCAAAAGCACATGTTTCTGATGCTACAACGTAAGCATCACCCATCTTTCCAATTGAAAGAGGACGGAACCCATTTGGATCTAACGCAACGATCATTTCATTTCCAGTTAGTAAAAGATACGCAAACGCACCCTTCACTTTATTTAAAGCCTCTTTTACACTTTCAATTAATGAATCTTTCGTACTACGTTTAATAAGATGTAAAAGTACTTCTGTATCTGAACTTGTTTGAAAAATACTTCCCTCTGCCTCTAATTCGCGGCGAAGCATTTTTGCATTAATTAAATTCCCGTTATGAGCTAATGCCATACTATGATCAGAAAAACGGAATAATAATGGTTGAACATTAGCTACTTCACTTCCACCAGCCGTCGCGTATCGTACGTGTCCGATTGCTGATTTTCCGTTCAATCCTTCTAGCTCACCTCTTGAAAACACTTCTGATATTAAACCTAACCCCTTGTGACCGACGATTTTTTCCCCATTATTTACGACGATGCCTGCGCCTTCTTGCCCACGGTGCTGTAAACTATGCAATCCGTAGTATGAAACTTGTGCCGCATTTTCATGCCCCCAAATTCCGAAAACGCCACATTCTTCATTTAACCCCTTTATTTCAGCAAGCATGGGATTGCCCCTTTCCAAGCCTTTCTCATTTCATCTACATTTGCTGTAAGTAATACTTCATTTTCTTCATTATGAATCGTTACTTCATTTGTATTTGTCACTTCTCCAACTTGAATTGCTTCTACCGCTTTCTCGAACGCTTCTTTATTTTCACGTTTTACAGTTATCACGAAGCGAGATTGTGATTCAGCGAATAATGCTGCTGTTTCTTCTCCGCCTAATTTCACAGTAGCACCTAAGCCGTTAGCACCAATTGCACTTTCTGAAATTGCAACTGCTAAACCACCTTCAGCAACATCATGAGCAGATTGAACAAGGCCAGCTTGAATTGCTGCTAATACTTGTTTTTGACGTTTTAATTCTACGTCTAGATCGATACTTGGTGATTGGCCGAAAATTTTTCCGTGAATCATTTTCTGTAATTCACTTCCACCAAACTCAGCTTTCGTCTCTCCGATAACATAAACTAAATCGCCAGCTTGCTTAAACTCTTGTGTTGTTACATGTTTTAAGTCATGTACTAGTCCAACCATCCCAACTGTCGGTGTTGGATATACCGCTTCACCACTACGTTCGTTATACATTGATACGTTTCCGCCGATAACTGGTGTTTGTAATGTGCGACAAGCTTCACTCATACCATCTACTGATTTCTCAATTTGCCAGAAGACTTCTGGTTTCTCTGGATTACCGAAGTTTAAGCAATCTGTAATTGCAAGTGGCTCTCCTCCAGAACATACGATATTACGTGCTGCCTCTGCTACTGCAATTTTACCGCCCATTTCTGGATCTAAATAAATGTAGCGAGAGTTACAGTCTGTCGTCATTGCTAATCCTTTTTCTGTACCGCGTACACGTACAACCGCTGCATCTGAACCTGGTGTAACAACTGTGCTTGTGCGAACTTGATAATCATATTGATCATAAACCCACTCTTTACTTGCAATCGTCGGTTGTTGTAATAGAGCGAATAACGTTTCTTTATAATTTTCTACTTTTGGTGTTTCCATTTTCATCTGCTGGAATTCAGCAAAGTATGCTGCTTCTTTTGATGGTTTATGATAAATTGGCGCTTCTTCTGCAAGGGCATCTGCTGGCACTTCAGCTACCATTTCACCTTTATGGAATAAACGAAGCATTTTGTCTTCCGTTACTTTCCCCATCGTAACGGCTGCAAGACCATACTTCTCAAATAAATCTACTATTTCTTGCTCTCTACCTTTTTTCACAACAATTAACATACGCTCTTGTGATTCAGATAGCATCATTTCATATGGTGTCATTCCTGTTTCACGCTGTGGTACATCATCTAAGTACATTTCAATACCCATTCCTGCTTTACTTGCCATTTCTGCAGAAGATGATGTTAAACCAGCTGCACCCATATCTTGAATTCCAACAAGTGCATCTGATTGAATAAGTTCTAAGCAAGCTTCAATAAGAAGTTTCTCCATAAATGGATCTCCTACTTGAACTGCTGGACGCTTCGCTTCTGAGCTTTCAGATAACTCTTCAGATGCGAATGTTGCACCGTGAATACCGTCACGACCAGTTGATGCTCCTACGTACATTACTGTATTTCCAGCACCGTGCGCTTGCCCTTTTTTAATATCTTCATGGTTAATTAAACCTACACACATTGCATTTACAAGTGGGTTTCCTTCATAACATGGATCAAACTGTACTTCGCCGCCAACAGTCGGAATACCGATACAGTTACCGTATCCTGCAATCCCTGCTACTACTTCTTCGAATAAATATTTCACACGTGGTGATTGTAATTCCCCAAATCGAAGTGAGTTCAATAGAGCTACTGGGCGTGCCCCCATAGAGAATACGTCACGGATAATACCACCAACGCCTGTTGCTGCTCCTTGATATGGTTCAATAGCAGAAGGATGATTATGACTTTCCATTTTAAATACAACTGCTTGATTATCACCGATATCTACAATTCCAGCACCTTCCCCCGGTCCTTGCAGAACGCGCTCACCTGTTGTTGGGAATCTTCGAAGCACTGGTTTTGAATTTTTATAACTACAATGTTCAGACCACATAACAGAGAATAATCCTGTTTCTGTATAATTTGGCAGACGGCCTAAAATCTTTTCAACCATGGCAAACTCTTCGTCTGTTAGCCCCATTTCCGCATATATGCGCTCTTCTTTAATTTGTGTTGGATTTGGTTCAAGCATTAACGACATATGTTTCCCTCCACTGTTTTAAGATAGATTGAAAGACTTTTAACCCTTCAGCACCGCCAAGTAATTCATCTACAGCACGCTCTGGGTGTGGCATCATACCAAGTACATTTCCTTTTTCGTTTACAATACCTGCAATATCCGAAACGCTTCCATTCGGGTTTTCTACGTAACGGAATGCGATTTGATTATTCTCTTCTAATTGTTTAAGAGTCTCTTCATCACAATAGTAATTCCCCTCACCATGTGCAATTGGAATATTGATTACTTCATCTTTTTCATATTGTGATGTAAACATCGTTTCATTATTTTCAACACGTAACTGAACAGTGCGACACATAAATTTTAAGTTTTCGTTTCTCATTAACGCTCCTGGTAGTAATCCTGATTCAACAAGAATCTGGAATCCATTACATACACCTAAAATCGGCTTTCCTTGCTCAGCAGCTTTTTGCACTGCTTTCATTGCATTTGCAAAGCGAGAGATAGCACCGCAGCGTAAGTAGTCACCGTAAGAGAATCCACCAGGTAGTAGAATTGCATCATACTCATCTAAATTCTCTGTATCGTGCCAAACGTAATCTACTTCTTCGCCAAGCTCATCTTTAATTGCATGGAACATATCAACATCACAGTTCGAACCTGGAAATACTATTACGGCAAATTTCACTGTGCGACAACCTCCTCAACTTCATAACGGAAGTCTTCCATTACAACGTTTGCTAATAGTTTTTCACACATTTCCTTTACCTTGCTATCTAAGTCAGTTACCGATTTATCAATTGTTAGTTCCATGTACTTTCCGATTCGAACATCTTGTACTTCTGTGAATGAAAGGCTATGAAGTGCTCCTTTTACTGCTGTTCCTTGTGGATCTAATACGCTTTCTCTTAATGTTACATATACCTTAACTTTATACATGTGAAATTCCCCCTAAACGTTTTAAAATTTCTTCATAAGCATCTGTTAAATTTCCAAGGTCGCGACGGAATACGTCTTTATCGAACTTTTCGTTGCTCGTTTCATCCCATAAACGGCAAGTATCTGGTGAAATTTCATCCGCTAAAATAATTTCTCCTGCTTCCGTTACACCAAACTCTAATTTGAAATCTACTAATCTTACACGACAGCTTGCGAAATGATCAATCAACACTTGATTGATTTGTAGAGCCATCTCTCGTAATACGCTTACTTGCTCTGGCGACGCAACGTTTAATACACGAATATGATCTTCCGTTACAAGCGGATCTCCTAAATCATCATCTTTGAAGTAAAATTCTACGATTGGTTCTGCAAGTACAGTTCCCTCTTCCATTCCTAATCGTTTTGAAAGACTTCCTGCAATTACATTTCTTGTGACAACTTCTAAAGGAATAATACTCACTTTTTTAACAAGTTGCTCTGTCTCAGATAACTTCTCAACAAAATGTGTTTTAATTCCCACTTCTTGTAACTTTCTGAACAATAAAGTTGTAATCTCATTGTTCAAACGACCTTTTCCTGTAATCGTCTCCTTTTTCTCCCCATTGAAAGCAGTCGCACTATCTTTGTACTCTACCCAAACCATATCTGCTGATTCTGTACGATAAATTCTTTTTGCCTTACCTTCATACAGCAATTCTAGCTTTTGCATTTCGCAAGCCCCCTGTAGTTTGAAAAATGTGAATAATATTTTTATAAAGAATGGCACAGAATGACTCTATTCTGTGCCATATGAAATTTTACGCTTCGTTTAATCCTAGGCGTTCAAAGATTGTATCAACGTGTTGCATATGATGCTCATAGTTGAAGCATTCATTAATTTCTTCTTGTGTTAACTTGCTAGTAATACGCTCATCAGCTTCTACAAGCTCTTTAAATTGTACTTGTGTTTCCCAAGCTTCCATCGCTTTAGGTTGTACGATATCGTAAGCTTCCTCACGTACCATACCTTTATCGATTAATGTAAGCATGACGCGCTGAGAATAAATTAAGCCGTATGTTCTTGTCATATTGCGTTTCATATTCTCTGGGTATACAGTTAAGTTTTTAACAATATTACCAAAGCGGTTTAGCATGTAATTTAACGCGATTGTAGCATCTGGTAAAATTACGCGTTCTGCTGAAGAGTGAGAAATATCACGCTCATGCCATAATGGAACATTCTCATAAGCTGTCATCATATAACCGCGGATAACACGAGCTAAACCAGTCATATTTTCAGATCCAATTGGATTACGCTTATGCGGCATTGCAGAAGAACCTTTTTGACCTTTTGCGAAAGCCTCTTCAACTTCACGTGTTTCACTCTTTTGTAAACCACGAATCTCAACTGCCATCTTTTCGATAGATGTTGCGATTAATGCGAGTGTTGACATGTAATGAGCATGACGATCACGTTGCAATGTTTGTGTTGAAATTGGTGCTGCTTCTAATCCTAAGTTTTCACAAACATACTTTTCTACGAATGGATCGATATTTGCATATGTACCAACCGCACCAGATAATTTACCAACGCGAACTGTATTAGCAGCTTGCTTGAAACGCTCTACGTTACGCTTCATTTCTTCATACCAAAGACCCAGTTTTAAACCAAATGTTGTTGGTTCTGCATGAACACCATGTGTTCTTCCCATCATGATCGTGTATTTATGTTCTTTCGCTTTGTTAGCTAAAATGCTTACAAAGTTTTCTAAGTCTTTTAATATGATTTCATTCGCTTGTTTTAAAATGTAAGACAACGCTGTATCTACTACGTCTGTAGATGTTAAACCGTAATGAACCCATTTACGTTCCTCGCCTAATGCTGGTGTTTCTGATACAGCACGAGTGAATGCAACTACGTCATGACGTGTCTCTTTTTCAATTTCATAAATACGATCAATATCAAATGATGCATGCTCACGAATTTTCTTAACATCTTCTTTTGGAATATCGCCAAGCTCAGCCCATGCTTCACAAGCTAAAATCTCAACTTCTAACCACGCTTTAAATTTGTTCTCTTCCGTCCAAATTGCACCCATTTCTGGGCGTGTATAACGACTAATCATCTTTTTCCCTCCAACAGTTGTTCTTGATGGTCCCAAATATGCAAACTCTTCGCTTTTTCTAGAGCGACTTCAATATTATCATTTAAAATATTAACATGCCCCATTTTTCGCTGCGCTTTTGCTTCTTCTTTTCCATACAAGTGTAAATAGCACCCGGTTAATCTATTCACTTGTCTTAGGACCCCTTCTATATGTTCGCCTAAAATGTTTACCATGACAACTGGTTTTAACAAATTTGTTTCTCCAAGAGGTAAATTACAGATTGCTCGAATATGTTGACCGAATTGACTCGTTTCACATGCATCCTGTGTATAGTGTCCTGAATTGTGAGGTCTTGGTGCTAGTTCATTAATGTAAATCTCATCATCAGCTGTAGCAAACATCTCTACCGCTAGTGTTCCCACAAGTTCTAGTTCATCCGCGAGCACTTTTGCATAAGCAATTGCTTTTTGAGAAAGTTCTTCTGTAATGCGAGCTGGAACGATAGATTCATGCAAAATGTTATTTACATGAATATTTTCCGCTACCGGAAATACTTTCGTTTCACCACTTACACTACGAATGACAATAACTGATACTTCTTTTTCAAAAGGCACCCATTTCTCTAAAATACACTCTGCTGCATTCGCAAGCTCTCGCGCTGTATCAACATCAGCCTCACTTCTTAAAACAACTTGACCTTTCCCATCATATCCGCCTGTCGTCGTTTTTAATACGGAAGGATATGATAACTCAGTAATTGCTTCAGTAAGCTGATCTTGATTTTGAACTAATCTATACGTTGCTACTGGTAGCCCCGCTTTCTCAATCGCATTCTTTTCTGTAAAACGATTTTGCGTTTTACTTAACAACTGACTGCCTTGCGGTAAGTAAGCATGTTTTTCAAGCCATTGTAAACATCTATAATCAATATTCTCAAATTCATATGTGACAACATCACTGATCTCTGCTAAATGCTGAATTGCTTTTAAATCGTCATATGGTGCAACAATTTCAATATCAGCAACTTGTGCACATGGTGAATGTTTTGTAGGATCTAAAACAGCAATTTTATATCCCATCTCCTTAGCTGCCAATGCCATCATTCTTCCTAGCTGGCCGCCTCCAATAATGCCGATTGTTTTTCCAGGTAAAATGATTCTCGTCATACTAGCTCACTACCTTCGCGCACATTTTTTTCAATTGCTTCTCTTCTCAATTCTAATGCATCATGTATGTCATCATGGAATGATCCAAGTATTTGTGCAGCAAGTAAACCAGCATTTGTTGAACCAGCCTTACCAATTGCAACAGTTGCAACTGGAACCCCTCCTGGCATTTGGACGATGGATAATAATGAATCTAAGCCGTTTAACGCTTTTGATTGAACTGGAACTCCGATTACAGGAAGATTCGTCTTCGCTGCAACCATTCCTGGTAAATGTGCTGCTCCACCAGCTCCAGCAATAATAACTTTCAATCCACGTTCACGAGCCGTCTCTGCATATTCAAACATATAATCCGGAGTCCGATGAGCGGATACAACTTTTTTCTCATACGGTATATTTAATTCATCTAAAATGTCACAAGCATATTTCATTGTTTCCCAGTCTGACGTGCTTCCCATTATGACTCCAACTAGTGATTTCATATTAGAATCCCCCCGATTCAAATAAAAAAAGCCTGAAATAGAACAGTTTCTCTTTTTACTATGAGAGAAAGTGCTCTACTCAGGCATACGTATCCCTTGTGAATAGAAAAATACCGAGTGACTTTCCCTCATAGTCTAACGAATAACGGTCGTTAGGTAGAGACTTGCAGGCCATATCCCCGCGATTATATGAGGTCTTATATATTATTCTTTCTATGGTTATATTAACAATATTTCATAAACAATGTCAACAAATAATCGAATGTTTTTTTATTACTCATCAATAACGTTCGTGTTTTAGTTATATTCAAAAGAATAATTGTAACTATATGCAAGAAGGATAGGAAATTAGAATATATATTTCTAGAGATCTATCATACACATAGCAGTTTATATACTAATTCGGTACGCTTTAATATAAGCATATCATTTTCATTCTTTTCTTCTTTCAGGTTATTAAATATATGAATTATGACATTTGGTACATAAAAATAAACACAAAAAAACCTAAGTCGAATCGACTTAGGTTTTTGCTTGGCGACGTCCTACTCTCACAGGGACAAGGTCCCAACTACCATCGGCGCTAGAGAGCTTAACTTCCGTGTTCGGTATGGGAACGGGTGTGACCTCTCTGCCATCATCACCAAACTATTGAAGGCATATTCCTTCAAAACTAGATAACATTTGCTACATATTATATGGTTAAGTCCTCGATCTATTAGTATTCGTCAGCTCCACATGTCACCATGCTTCCACCTCGAACCTATCAACCTGATCATCTTTCAGGGATCTTACTAGCTTACGCTATGGGAAATCTCATCTTGAGGGGGGCTTCATGCTTAGATGCTTTCAGCACTTATCCCTTCCGCACATAGCTACCCAGCTATGCCCTTGGCAGAACAACTGGTACACCAGCGGTGCGTCCATCCCGGTCCTCTCGTACTAAGGACAGCTCCTCTCAAATTTCCTACGCCCACGACGGATAGGGACCGAACTGTCTCACGACGTTCTGAACCCAGCTCGCGTACCGCTTTAATGGGCGAACAGCCCAACCCTTGGGACCGACTACAGCCCCAGGATGCGATGAGCCGACATCGAGGTGCCAAACCTCCCCGTCGATGTGGACTCTTGGGGGAGATAAGCCTGTTATCCCCGGGGTAGCTTTTATCCGTTGAGCGATGGCCCTTCCATGCGGAACCACCGGATCACTAAGCCCGACTTTCGTCCCTGCTCGACTTGTAGGTCTCGCAGTCAAGCTCCCTTATGCCTTTGCACTCTACGAATGATTTCCAACCATTCTGAGGGAACCTTTGGGCGCCTCCGTTACACTTTAGGAGGCGACCGCCCCAGTCAAACTGCCCACCTGACACTGTCTCCCGGGTCGATAAGACCCGTAGGTTAGAATTTCAATACAGTCAGGGCGGTATCCCACCAGCGCCTCCACCGAAGCTAGCGCTCCGGTTTCAAAGGCTCCCGCCTATCCTGTACAAACTGTACCAAAATTCAATATCAGGCTACAGTAAAGCTCCACGGGGTCTTTCCGTCCTGTCGCGGGTAACCTGCATCTTCACAGGTACTATAATTTCACCGAGTCTCTGGTTGAGACAGTGCCCAAATCGTTACACCTTTCGTGCGGGTCGGAACTTACCCGACAAGGAATTTCGCTACCTTAGGACCGTTATAGTTACGGCCGCCGTTTACTGGGGCTTCAGTTCAGAGCTTCGCTTACGCTAACCCCTCTCCTTAACCTTCCAGCACCGGGCAGGTGTCACCCCCTATACTTCGCCTTACGGCTTCGCAGAGAGCTGTGTTTTTGCTAAACAGTCGCTTGGGCCTATTCACTGCGGCTTTCCGTTAAGAAAGCACCCCTTCTCCCGAAGTTACGGGGTCATTTTGCCGAGTTCCTTAACCAGAGTTCTCTCGCACACCTTAGGATTCTCTCCTCGCCTACCTGTGTCGGTTTGCGGTACAGGCACCTTTTATCTCGCTAGAAGCTTTTCTTGGCAGCGGGGAATCAAAGACTTCGCTCCATAAGGAGCTTCCCCATCACAGCTCAGCCTTCACGATAAGCGGATTTGCCTACTTATCAGCCTAACTGCTTGGACGTGCACAACCAATCGCACGCTTCTTCTATCCTTCTGCGTCCCTCCATTGCTCAAACGATAAAGAGGTGGTACAGGAATATCAACCTGTTGTCCATCGCCTACGCCTGTCGGCCTCGGCTTAGGTCCTGACTAACCCTGAGCGGACGAGCCTTCCTCAGGAAACCTTAGGCATTCGGTGGACGGGATTCTCACCCGTCTTTCGCTACTCATACCGGCATTCTCACTTCTAAGCACTCCACCAGTCCTTACGGTCTGACTTCACTGTCCTTAGAACGCTCCCCTACCACTGATACCATTCGGTATCAATCCGCAGCTTCGGTGGTGTATTTAGCCCCGGTACATTTTCGGCGCAGAGTCACTCGACTAGTGAGCTATTACGCACTCTTTAAATGGTGGCTGCTTCTAAGCCAACATCCTAGTTGTCTAAGCAACTCCACATCCTTTTCCACTTAATACACACTTTGGGACCTTAGCTGGCGGTCTGGGCTGTTTCCCTTTTGACTACGGATCTTATCACTCGCAGTCTGACTCCTAAGGATAAGTCATTGGCATTCGGAGTTTGACTGAATTCGGTAATCCGATGAGGACCCCTAGTCCAATCAGTGCTCTACCTCCAAGACTCTTACACTTAAGGCTAGCCCTAAAGCTATTTCGGGGAGAACCAGCTATCTCCAGGTTCGATTGGAATTTCTCCGCTACCCACACCTCATCCCCGCACTTTTCAACGTGCGTGGGTTCGGGCCTCCATTCAGTGTTACCTGAACTTCACCCTGGACATGGGTAGATCACCTGGTTTCGGGTCTACGACCACGTACTAAACGCCCTATTCAGACTCGCTTTCGCTGCGGCTCCGCCTCTTCAGCTTAACCTCGCACGGGATCGTAACTCGCCGGTTCATTCTACAAAAGGCACGCCATCACCCGTTAACGGGCTCTGACTATTTGTAGGCACACGGTTTCAGGATCTCTTTCACTCCCCTTCCGGGGTGCTTTTCACCTTTCCCTCACGGTACTGGTTCACTATCGATCACTAGGGAGTATTTAGCCTTGGGAGATGGTCCTCCCAGATTCCGACGGAATTTCACGTGTTCCGCCGTACTCAGGATACATTCAAGAGAGAACGAAGTTTCGACTACGGGGTTGTTACCCTCTACGACGGACCTTTCCAGGTCGCTTCGTCTACCTCGTTCCTTTGTAACTCCGTATAGAATGTCCTACAACCCCAAGAGGCAAGCCTCTTGGTTTGGGCTATGTTCCGTTTCGCTCGCCGCTACTCAGGAAATCGCATTTGCTTTCTCTTCCTCCAGGTACTTAGATGTTTCAGTTCCCTGGGTCTGTCTTCCTTACCCTATGTATTCAGGTAAGGATACCATACCATTACGTATGGTGGGTTTCCCCATTCGGAAATCTTCGGATCAAAGCTTACTTACAGCTCCCCGAAGCATATCGGCGTTAGTCCCGTCCTTCATCGACTCCTAGTGTCAAGGCATCCACCGTGCGCCCTTTCTAACTTAACCAAACTAAAAATTAAAAAATATGAGCTACACTGTTATCTAGTTTTCAAAGAACATACATTTATATATGAGAGATAGTTCTCTCAAAACTGAACAAAACGAAACACGGAAACTTATATTGATGAACAGCGTTCATCAATTCTCCATAGAAAGGAGGTGATCCAGCCGCACCTTCCGATACGGCTACCTTGTTACGACTTCACCCCAATCATCTGTCCCACCTTAGGCGGCTGGCTCCAAAAAGGTTACCTCACCGACTTCGGGTGTTACAAACTCTCGTGGTGTGACGGGCGGTGTGTACAAGGCCCGGGAACGTATTCACCGCGGCATGCTGATCCGCGATTACTAGCGATTCCAGCTTCATGTAGGCGAGTTGCAGCCTACAATCCGAACTGAGAACGGTTTTATGAGATTAGCTCCACCTCGCGGTCTTGCAGCTCTTTGTACCGTCCATTGTAGCACGTGTGTAGCCCAGGTCATAAGGGGCATGATGATTTGACGTCATCCCCACCTTCCTCCGGTTTGTCACCGGCAGTCACCTTAGAGTGCCCAACTAAATGATGGCAACTAAGATCAAGGGTTGCGCTCGTTGCGGGACTTAACCCAACATCTCACGACACGAGCTGACGACAACCATGCACCACCTGTCACTCTGCTCCCGAAGGAGAAGCCCTATCTCTAGGGTTGTCAGAGGATGTCAAGACCTGGTAAGGTTCTTCGCGTTGCTTCGAATTAAACCACATGCTCCACCGCTTGTGCGGGCCCCCGTCAATTCCTTTGAGTTTCAGCCTTGCGGCCGTACTCCCCAGGCGGAGTGCTTAATGCGTTAACTTCAGCACTAAAGGGCGGAAACCCTCTAACACTTAGCACTCATCGTTTACGGCGTGGACTACCAGGGTATCTAATCCTGTTTGCTCCCCACGCTTTCGCGCCTCAGTGTCAGTTACAGACCAGAAAGTCGCCTTCGCCACTGGTGTTCCTCCATATCTCTACGCATTTCACCGCTACACATGGAATTCCACTTTCCTCTTCTGCACTCAAGTCTCCCAGTTTCCAATGACCCTCCACGGTTGAGCCGTGGGCTTTCACATCAGACTTAAGAAACCACCTGCGCGCGCTTTACGCCCAATAATTCCGGATAACGCTTGCCACCTACGTATTACCGCGGCTGCTGGCACGTAGTTAGCCGTGGCTTTCTGGTTAGGTACCGTCAAGGTGCCAGCTTATTCAACTAGCACTTGTTCTTCCCTAACAACAGAGTTTTACGACCCGAAAGCCTTCATCACTCACGCGGCGTTGCTCCGTCAGACTTTCGTCCATTGCGGAAGATTCCCTACTGCTGCCTCCCGTAGGAGTCTGGGCCGTGTCTCAGTCCCAGTGTGGCCGATCACCCTCTCAGGTCGGCTACGCATCGTTGCCTTGGTGAGCCGTTACCTCACCAACTAGCTAATGCGACGCGGGTCCATCCATAAGTGACAGCCGAAGCCGCCTTTCAATTTCGAACCATGTGGTTCAAAATATTATCCGGTATTAGCCCCGGTTTCCCGGAGTTATCCCAGTCTTATGGGCAGGTTACCCACGTGTTACTCACCCGTCCGCCGCTAACTTCATAAGAGCAAGCTCTTAATTCATTCGCTCGACTTGCATGTATTAGGCACGCCGCCAGCGTTCATCCTGAGCCAGGATCAAACTCTCCAATAAAGTTAGTTTGTCTAGCATCTAAAATAAAAATTGACGTTTCACGTTGTTTGTTTCGTTCAGTTTTCAAAGAACTACTTGGTCGCTCATTTGCGACTTCCTCATGTTAACATTTTCATCTTTCAATGTCAACTACGTTTTTTATTTCGTTTGTCGCTTTCGACGTTAATGTCATCGGCGACTTGTTCTATATTACACCTCTATAATCTAATCGTCAACACCTTTTATTCAATTAATAATAAAAATAATTTCAAAGGTATTTTCATTATTCGTTTCACCTTTCTCTATTTCAATGAAATAAAGAAAAGGACACTCTATTACACAAGACATCCTTTTCTTTAAACATTATATACATACTCTTATAAACTTTAACATTCTTCATTCTCTTTAACATTTCGATTGCCTGACATAAATAAATCAATTAACTTACGTTTATCTGCCCATATCACTCCAAATAAAACTAAGCTACCACCTATTACTATTCTCCACGTTAAAGATTCATCTAATAGAACAATTGAAGCAACAATACTTATTAATGGTAATGCATTTAAATATAACCCACTTACCGATGCCGAAACCCTCTCTAGCGCTTTGTTCCAAAACCAATACGCCAAAATTGTTGCACCTATAACAAGATACATTACGCTAAACACTGCCTTCCAAGTTTCAACCTTTGGAAAACCGTAATAAAAAGTTTCTACCATTGCAAATGGTAATAGAATAACAGCTCCAATAATTAAAGTTAATGTTGTAAAGACCTCGTTTGATAGATACTGTTCTTGTTTTGGCCTTTTCAGTAATACTGTATAGAAAGCAAATAAGAAAGTACTTAATAAAATAAGGGTATCTCCTATTAAAGATACTTCTTGATCGCCATTACTAGATGGGATTGTAATAAGAAGTACACCAGCAGCCCCGAGTACAATACCGATCCAATAATTAAGCTGAATTTTTTCTTTCAAAAAGAACGCTGAAAAAAGAATTGTAACTAAAGGTAACGCAGCATCAATAATACTAACATGCAATCCACTTGTTAAAGAAATACCGTAGGATGTGAACATAAAGTAACCAGCTACACCAGTAAAAGATAGTAAACTCATCCTTTTCCATGGCACTTGTTTATGTACAACTGATCTTTTTAATTGTTTAAATGAAAATAGTAAGCAGATTCCACCCGCGAAGAAAAGGCGAATAAACAACAAAGTAAATGGCTGAATAGATTCGAATGCCCACTTTGTTGGTGCAATGGCTGTGCCCCATAATATAACAGCCACTAATAACATGCATATTTCTTTCATAATCCCCCACACCCATCAAAAATATATGTTAACCATCTTAATTATAGATTTTTTCTTATGCGAAATCCTTTAAAAATGAAAAAACGTTATGTAAAAAAAACAACTGAATAGCTATTTTCTACATAACGGTTTCATATAAAAGGTAATACTTACCTTCAGCTAATATTCAAACGTACTACTTTATACCTCTTTACCCAATCATCGTCCAACATTCATTTGGAACTATCTCTATTTCATTCTCTTCCCTCTTTAGATTACTAAATGTATGGATTATGACATTTGATATATAAAAATAAACACAAAAAACCTAAGTCGAATCGACTTAGGTTTTTGCTTGGCGACGTCCTACTCTCACAGGGACAAGGTCCCAACTACCATCGGCGCTAGAGAGCTTAACTTCCGTGTTCGGTATGGGAACGGGTGTGACCTCTCTGCCATCATCACCAAACTATTGAAGGCATATTCCTTCAAAACTAGATAACATTTGCTACATATTATATGGTTAAGTCCTCGATCTATTAGTATTCGTCAGCTCCACATGTCACCATGCTTCCACCTCGAACCTATCAACCTGATCATCTTTCAGGGATCTTACTAGCTTACGCTATGGGAAATCTCATCTTGAGGGGGGCTTCATGCTTAGATGCTTTCAGCACTTATCCCTTCCGCACATAGCTACCCAGCTATGCCCTTGGCAGAACAACTGGTACACCAGCGGTGCGTCCATCCCGGTCCTCTCGTACTAAGGACAGCTCCTCTCAAATTTCCTACGCCCACGACGGATAGGGACCGAACTGTCTCACGACGTTCTGAACCCAGCTCGCGTACCGCTTTAATGGGCGAACAGCCCAACCCTTGGGACCGACTACAGCCCCAGGATGCGATGAGCCGACATCGAGGTGCCAAACCTCCCCGTCGATGTGGACTCTTGGGGGAGATAAGCCTGTTATCCCCGGGGTAGCTTTTATCCGTTGAGCGATGGCCCTTCCATGCGGAACCACCGGATCACTAAGCCCGACTTTCGTCCCTGCTCGACTTGTAGGTCTCGCAGTCAAGCTCCCTTATGCCTTTGCACTCTACGAATGATTTCCAACCATTCTGAGGGAACCTTTGGGCGCCTCCGTTACACTTTAGGAGGCGACCGCCCCAGTCAAACTGCCCACCTGACACTGTCTCCCGGGTCGATAAGACCCGTAGGTTAGAATTTCAATACAGTCAGGGCGGTATCCCACCAGCGCCTCCACCGAAGCTAGCGCTCCGGTTTCAAAGGCTCCCGCCTATCCTGTACAAACTGTACCAAAATTCAATATCAGGCTACAGTAAAGCTCCACGGGGTCTTTCCGTCCTGTCGCGGGTAACCTGCATCTTCACAGGTACTATAATTTCACCGAGTCTCTGGTTGAGACAGTGCCCAAATCGTTACACCTTTCGTGCGGGTCGGAACTTACCCGACAAGGAATTTCGCTACCTTAGGACCGTTATAGTTACGGCCGCCGTTTACTGGGGCTTCAGTTCAGAGCTTCGCTTACGCTAACCCCTCTCCTTAACCTTCCAGCACCGGGCAGGTGTCACCCCCTATACTTCGCCTTACGGCTTCGCAGAGAGCTGTGTTTTTGCTAAACAGTCGCTTGGGCCTATTCACTGCGGCTTTCCGTTAAGAAAGCACCCCTTCTCCCGAAGTTACGGGGTCATTTTGCCGAGTTCCTTAACCAGAGTTCTCTCGCACACCTTAGGATTCTCTCCTCGCCTACCTGTGTCGGTTTGCGGTACAGGCACCTTTTATCTCGCTAGAAGCTTTTCTTGGCAGCGGGGAATCAAAGACTTCGCTCCATAAGGAGCTTCCCCATCACAGCTCAGCCTTCACGATAAGCGGATTTGCCTACTTATCAGCCTAACTGCTTGGACGTGCACAACCAATCGCACGCTTCTTCTATCCTTCTGCGTCCCTCCATTGCTCAAACGATAAAGAGGTGGTACAGGAATATCAACCTGTTGTCCATCGCCTACGCCTGTCGGCCTCGGCTTAGGTCCTGACTAACCCTGAGCGGACGAGCCTTCCTCAGGAAACCTTAGGCATTCGGTGGACGGGATTCTCACCCGTCTTTCGCTACTCATACCGGCATTCTCACTTCTAAGCACTCCACCAGTCCTTACGGTCTGACTTCACTGTCCTTAGAACGCTCCCCTACCACTGATACCATTCGGTATCAATCCGCAGCTTCGGTGGTGTATTTAGCCCCGGTACATTTTCGGCGCAGAGTCACTCGACTAGTGAGCTATTACGCACTCTTTAAATGGTGGCTGCTTCTAAGCCAACATCCTAGTTGTCTAAGCAACTCCACATCCTTTTCCACTTAATACACACTTTGGGACCTTAGCTGGCGGTCTGGGCTGTTTCCCTTTTGACTACGGATCT